>NZ_CFKYFN010000021.1:0-1005 GCF_985060555.1 Odoribacter sp.
CTGGGCTATACCATTGCCCCGCCGGAAATCACTGACCGCATTAAAAAAGTGCATGACTTTTTGACGGTCGGCGCCGCTGCGCCCTTGCAGGAGGCCGTTATTCCCGGCCTGCGCTTCGGCCAGGAATACTATAACGACCTGCTTGCCACTTATACCCGCAAGCGGGACCTGTTTGTGGAAGGTCTGGATGCCATCGGCCTGCAGCACACGGTTCCCCAGGGCGCTTATTACATCCTGATGGATATTTCCGAGTTTGGCTTTGACAGCGACCTGGAATTCTGCGAAGTGCTGGCCCGCGATGTCGGCGTGGGCGCTGTTCCGGGGTCCAGCTTTTTCCGGGAGCCGGTCAACCATCTGATCCGCTTCCACTTTGCCAAGCGGGACGAAACCCTGTGTGCCGCCCTGAACCGCCTGGAAACCATCCGCAAAAAAATCCCGGCCAGAAAGTGACGACCTTGCGTGGGCAGTTTGGCAAATCGGAATTTATAAAGGAGAATATTGATGAAACTGTTTTTATGTTCTCATTTTTCAAGTGTAGGAAGTCTGATAAAGGAAGAAATTGAAAATAAAAAAGTCGCATTTATTCCAACAGCTTCGCTGCGTGAAGGCTACACCGGTTATGTCGGCTCGGCTCGAAAATTATTCAAAAAGTTGGGAGCAATCGTAACTGAAATTGATATTTCAACGGAGGCTTATTCAACGATACAGTCTGTTTTTGAAGATGCGGATGTGATATATTTTACCGGCGGAAATTCTTTTTTCCTTATAGACCAGCTCCGTAAAACGGGAACGGATGAGCTGTTGAAGAAAGAATTGGCAAAGGGAAAACTGATGATTGGTGAATCGGCAGGTGCGATTATATGCGCTCCAAGCATCCAATATATCGAGCAAATGGATGAAAAGCCGGAGGACTACTCACAAGAAGATGATGCAGGGCTTGATTTGATTGATTTCTATGTTCTTCCGCATTATCTTACAGCACCATTTAAGAAAGTTACCGAGAAA
>NZ_CFKYFN010000022.1:0-5239 GCF_985060555.1 Odoribacter sp.
GTTCGTTTACCGTTGGGTTTACGGTGCTTTAAGCTATCCGAGCGACAACACCCCGGTAAGGGCACTCGACAAGATCCTGGAAAGCGGACGGCTGAAAGACGTGTACGACCGTTGTGCATATTACGACGATAAGGTTTGCAGCGGTGAAATGAGTACAGCCCACGCACAAAATTCACTGGCAAAGATGCTGCGTGAGGATTTCGGTATCAAGGCCAGGGGGAAAAAGAAAGATCCCGACCTGTTTGGTTAAATCCGGAAGATTTTCTATATTTGTGTGCGGCCGGGGTGGTTCCCGTCCGTCTGGGGGCTGACGGCTATTGCACGTCAAGCCTTAAAAGTGGGGCGAATTGACGTATTACGACATCCCCACTTTTTCATATACCCCTATATTGTAATGCACATTACAATAATACTAAAATACTAAGATTAGTATAGACTTATCTTAGTATTTTAGTAAAACGAGTATGCTTGAAATCTGCCTCCGGCGGGGTTTTTACTGGGGGCTTCTGACCTTTGCACTGTTTCCTATTGTTCCGTAAAATCAGTGTCGCACAGTCCGCACCTTAACACCAGCCCGGATTTTCCCCACACGTTACAGCCGCACCCACAGGTGTATTTCTTCCGCTTTCCGCTTTTGCTCTCCCCCTCGTCCGGATCTTCCGGTTCTTCCGTTTCGTCCCCGTCGCTTCCGGCGATGCGGATCGGCCGGGTAGGTACGGCCGCCAAAGTCGGCTTGTACCTAAGCCGCAAGTTTTGCAGATCCTCCCGGCTTAGCGTATTGAAAACCTGCTCGAACTTCCCTCCCGGAATGATATAATGCGTAATGCTCTGGCCTGTCCTTTTGCCTCCGGCCTCCCCGGTGTCGGACGGCATCAGTCCGACCTGGATCATCTTGTCAGCCCATTGCGAATTATGATACCCTCCCCGGCTCGGCCTGCCGAAATCCTCCTGCCACAAATGGCACATTTCATGTACCAGGGTAGAATGCCAGTCCCGATCTTCCCGGTTCATAAAATCGGGGTTGATGCTGATCTCGTGAACGACCTTTTTTTCCTGCCCGTCCCCTCTCCAACGGTTGGCGGCGAAAAAGCCGAACGCCCCACCGTGACGGGACATATTCACGATACATTCCGAAAGCTCACCGTTAAAAATTGCGTCGTTGTAAAACTGATACAAGTCGTCCAACGTCTTAAACTGGATCGTCGTTATCATAAGCCTTTTGTTTTTCAATCTGAATGCAAAGATACGGATATTTTTGTAATGTACATTACAAAAATACTAAAATACTAATATTAGTATAACCGGATATAAAAGATACCCATTTTACTAAAATACTTGAATAAGTACACGTTACGTTTACAAAATACACTACTGTAATGCGCATTACAAAAATACTATTTTTAGTATTTACTAAAAAAAGCGCATCTATCCCAAAGATTATTCGAGAGATTTTTTTATCTTTCGGCCGAAGAATCCCGGAACGGAAATATTAAAAATATCCACGTTCCCAATAAACCATATACGCCCATGTTTCCAAATTACAAAGACTTTCAGATAGCTGTTTACTACACGCTGGGAAAAGCACTTCCCAAGCATATAGAGGAAGTGCAGACGGAGATCATCGAGAATTTCGATATAAAATACAATTCCCCCATGCTCGCACACCCGTTACTGCGTACCCCCATTTACGAGAAAATCATCCTCCGTATATTAGATACAATGGAAGATTTAAAAGAGATCCGCTTTTCCGACGACCGTACCCATGTCGTCCTTACCGGAAGGGGTAAACATCTCCTGGACGAGTACGAGAATGAAATGAATCAGAGGTTGCCTTTCATCATAAGCCGTAAAAAGTTCAAACGTCACACCCAAGAAGAGTTAGCTAAGGCATACCGGGAACTCAATGAATATCCCGATTAGTTTTTCTCCCAGGATTGAGCGTACGAACTAAAATACTAAAAGTAGTATCTACTATTTTTAGTAGATGTAGTATCAAACGAAACGTTTCTTTAAGGCGATGATCGGGTTTATCATCGTCTTGTACATTTCCAGGGGTTCACCCATAAGCTCGCACCGGATTAGGTGTATCAGCCTCTCGTCTTTCGGATCTGTCGGCTGCGGCTGGCAGTCCTTTCCCGTCCTGGTCTGATCCTCCAGTTCGGCCACTAAAATATACTGGAGCGTAAAGATGTCGGCCACGGTTTCCACCTCTCCGGCCACCTGTCGGTATAACTTCCGGTACTCCGGCCAACGTTCGGTATCATAGATATTCGCCTCGATATAGGCGTTTATCTGCGGAGTGGTGGCCGTCTGCTCGATTTCCACACCGGAAAGCCTGCGGATCACCTCTATTTTAAGTTTTTTCCCGGTAAACTTCTGTTTCGGCCTTAACCCGTATTGCGGCATTTCCCCCAGGGAGATAAACGGCTCTTTATCCCCCTTTCTCCGGTAAATGAAATATTCCGCTATCATCGTTCGGGGATATTCAAAACGTGATCCACTAACAGGGCTTTGTCCTCCGGATTTGCCTTTATCCAGAACAGCGACCAATTCAAGGCGTTTCCATACTCGTTAATACCGTTTTCCCGGACGGTCTGCCCGGCTGTCGGGGAAATCCCTTTCAGGCATGAAAGCGCATTATTATTGCCAAACATGGCATATCTGTTAAAGGCTTCCAACTCGAAAGGATAAATATCAAACCTTTTCTTTCCCTGGACGACCTGCGCAACAATCCGGCTATCATAGTCCGGATATTTGTCGGGTTCGACCTTAATCCCCAGGTTCTCCAGCAAAGCCCGGTTTATCCGATCGTCCGTCCCCAAATAAAACTGAAAGAAATCCCCGTCATACCCCCTGTATTTGCCTAAAAGATGCGCATACAGTTCCGCATCCACTTTTCCGTAAATACAACTCTTTATAAAATCCTCGTCGATACGGTTTCCTGCTATCGCATTGGAAACAACATCAATAATCTGTATAATCTTCGGTTTGTTCATATTACATTATTTTATCTACAAATATATATCTATCCAATCAAAAAACGCATTATCAGAGCTATGAAAGCGAAACGGAGTGTAGCGGCAAAGCGTTTTTTGGTTCTTTTTGGGGCGAGTGCCAAAAAGAACTCCCCCCGAAAGGCTGTCCCCCTTTCGGGGGATCTTCCTTGTATCATGCCACCTGTTCCGCTTCATCTGCTGCCGTTTCCTCGCTTTCTACGGAGATATTCAGTTTCCCGGCTATCATCTTGACAATTTTCATAGCGTCGGCCAGTACGTTTAAAATGAACTTGGGTTCTTCCCGGATCGCCTTTATCCAGCTTTTCAGATAAGCTGCGTTTTCAGTGCGTATATGTTCGGCTATCCCGAAAAACATTCCTGCCAGGGCTGCGGCGAACTCGGCCGTTAATTCCTCCTTGCCGTATTCCTCTGATCCGAACGGGTGCGCAAGATCCCGGTTCAATCGGGTGGGGTGTCCCGTGGAATGTCCCATTTCATGCAGAAGCGTTTCGTAAAAGCTCTGCATATCGACGAACTGCGAGCGAAGCGGCACTACGATATAATCGGCTAAAGGAGAATAGAAAGCCCTGTCGCCTTGCTGCTCCCGTATCGGGCAAAACCAGCTTTTCGCCTCCAGCATGGCGTCTATTTCGGGGTGCGCCTCTCCGGTTGTCCCGTCGGGCTGCTCTGCCTGTCCCCCTCTGAACTTCTCCCTTAACGCTTCCCATTCTTCCGGCCTCACGTCCGAAAAATTGGTCTGATCCAGGTTAAAGACCGAGTAATATTTATAGGTCGGTATAACGTTGTATTCCTGTTGCTGCTCCCGGCTTAACGCCTTGTATTCCTCAAAGGTTATTTTCTTGCGTGTTTCCTTGTGGTACACGTAGAAAAGGAAGTAATAGACCGGAAACGATTTCGATCCTTTCAGCACGGAGATCCCGGCCTCTTTCGCCTGGTTGAATGTCATAAATACGGGTGTCTGGTACTGGAATTTCTCGCAAAGGAAAAGAAGTAAAAAGGCGTTACCTCCGGCGTACCTGCGTCCTGTGAGGTTCTGCGGAAAGAAATTGCGTGTATTCGCCGCAATGGTGATCCAGGGCTTTTGCCAATTGTCCTCTACCTGCTGGATCTTCTCGATCATCAAATTTGCAAACTGTTGCGCTGCCTTGTCGAAATAATCAGTTTTCATAACTACGTCCCCCGTTCTTTATCCTGGTGGGTGAGCCAGTTCTAAAGGTTGTTATCTCTTTTTCTATACCTCTAATATAGCACTTTTATTTGAGATATGCAAGTATTTAAACAACATTTAACTAACTATTTATCAGATAATTATATGAAAAAGTAGTATTTTAGTATATACTAAATTTAGTATTTACTACCTGATTTTTTCCGATAGTAAACTCCCCACCTCGCACCCTCTCCCCCCCAAAAAACCTTGCGGATGCCTAAGATTCCGATGTTTTTGTATCAAGACAACCTCATTTTGGTTTTTCGGGGCTGTCGGTGTGGTCATCTTGCGTTTACCTTGAGTTCCGAGGGGTTTTTGTATGAGAACACCCCAAACGTTTTTTTCCATAGCACAAGTTTTTTAGGAAAAATACTACCTGGCTTTAGCCAGGCTGGAGATTTTTTCTAAAAGCCGCTTGCGGCTCAACTTGGGATATGGAAAAAGCCGTTTGACCTTTGCAGACAAAAACCCCTCGGAACTCAAGGTAAACGCAAGGCGGCCACGCCGGAAAAACTAAAATACCTCTCTCCCCTGAAAGGGGGGTTAAAACCGGGTTCGACAATCGGCTACCGGAGTACCCGGATTGTGCCGATCAGTGAAAAGTCAGGCGGCTTTTATCCGGCTGGCTTCACCGAACGGCTCTATCCGGAAATAGCCTACCTTAATCGGGTGGGTGGGTGTATTCATGCGTTAGGGATTGCAGTGGAAAGCCCACAGCCTTTAGGCGAGGACTTGGAGGCGGAAAGCCCGACCGTTTACGGGAACGCCCAAATCCTCCAAAAGAAAAGCGTACTAATATACTAAAATACTAAAAGTAGTAAATACTACATTCCAGGGAACAAGCCTCTATTCTTTTTAAAATCAATCCAGAAAAGCCATAAAATCCTTGTATAAACGAGATATACTCCCTATATTTGCGTAGTAATCCCCTGTTGTCCCTGTCGCAAGACAAACTCCAGGGTTTTGTTTTTATATACTCCCCCCCTATACGGTAGCGTATGGATCTTTTTCCTGA
>NZ_CFKYFN010000023.1:0-2005 GCF_985060555.1 Odoribacter sp.
GGACTATATCACGCTAAATGAACAGGCCGGAACATTTATTCCGGCCTGTTGCTAATGTGAAGTGTGCGTCATCAACGGAGGAGCTACAAAAGAGCAATGTCCTCCGGGAGAATATTAAAAACCCACGAGAAGTTTAATTGATCGCTATGACTATATTTTTTCGTATATAGCCGCCAATAAGATTCATTGAAGAATTGTCTGCCCTCTGCGTTCCGGTCTATATATTTCCATATTTTCAGTAATTGACCATCTTTGGAACAGATGCTTATACACCATTCTTGTTCCGGCTTACCGTTCCACGCATCGTAAAATGTGTCAAAAGTGGGTTCTCCTAAATATTGAAACGGACTGAAGCTATGAACTAATACCGAATCTCCGGGGTCAACAACAGCATCAGTATCAATGAACGGTGACGTAGTAATAATTAGAATCTGATCGGTATTGTTTTTTGCATACCATGAAGTTGCATGTGTAGCCACCCATTTCTTCGGGTCGCATGATATGCTAATTAGTGTAATCGCAAATATGAAAGCAATCTTTTTCATGGCATTTGTAAGTTACTTGTCTTTAATTTATTACAAAGATATAAATGTTCAGGGATTATTCCCTGAACATTTAAAATAATTGTCAGTTACCACAGGTCATTTCAAGCTGCGCTCCTTGATTAATTGTAAACGGAGAGTTTATAGTAACGGACTTGTTGGCCCGAAAGGTCAGTTTCGCACTATTCGTTACAGTAACATTCCGCGTAAGAATATTATTCCCTGAAAAAATGAAAGACGAAGAAACCGTTTTGTCGGTATAAAAGGCATCATGCGTCAAATCTCCGGTATCAGGTTTGGGGACATTCGGGGTAATACCATTGTCCGTAAATGCCTTTTCGATCTCATCAGCCTTTTCGGGATATTTTTCGTACATTTTTGCGACTAATCTGTCATAGGTATCGACCCCAACGACCAAACAATCATATATCTGCTTCTTAGTTAATACTTTATCCCTTTGCAGGTCCCAAAACACATGAGGTTTAAGCCAAGTATGCACATCCGGATAATCATCCAAAAGACCTGACGGATTGTATTTTTCATAGGCCCGGATATGTCCCATTGAGTAACCCCACATTTCACCAATTCCACAAAGTTCTGCATTCTTACCCGTCCCGTTTCCATAAGAACCGTATGTCATAATATAGCTGATATACTTCGCCCAATGCGCACTTCCTACTTGACTGAAATGACTGGCGTGGGACAACTCGTGATTTACAACGTCATAAACCTTCCGGTAAGAGTGTCCACCTGTTCCTATCGTAATATCAGGTAGAACCTTTTTTAGCATTTGATTCAGCACCGTTGCAAGAGTACCGTAACCGATATTGATAAAAAAGTTTTTCCACGATGAATTACCGTTATACCCAATAGGATGTACGATTCGGCGCAACATAGGTGTCGAGGATGTCGTCCAGCGTTTGAAAACCCAAATTTTAAGATTACGGGGCGGTTTGGCAATTCCTGTTTCTTCGCACATTTTATAGTAATCGTAGGTTGCATTATTAACAGCCGCCCAATCCCAAGCAAAACTTCCAGCATTTATATCGCGTGAGTGTCCTCGGTTACTATGCCAACCCATATTAAGATTGGCCCGTGCAATCGGCCCCCAATTACCCCAGATGTCAAAACCTTTCCTGTTGTCAAAAACAATCGCGTAATGCGGTCCGAATCTGAATTTGCTGTCCATTGTATAATGGCCGCTTTCGTCCGTAAATGTCGTAGACCATTTAATAAATCTATGGCATCTGATTTTAACTCCTTTTACCGGAACAAAAGTACCTGCATAATCATCGTAAACTCTGATAGTTCCCTCCGGTCTGCGTTTTCCGCGAGTTTCCGGTTCCTGTTCTTCAAGGGGGTAGCCAAGACTTAAAAAAGCAGCTTCCTCCACATTTATAATACCCCCGCGAGTGGGTGAGATTGTTTCATCTTCTGCCGGAATATAGCATTCTTCAATCACC
>NZ_CFKYFN010000024.1:0-36324 GCF_985060555.1 Odoribacter sp.
ATTCGCCCGTGACGGTTCCGCATTTCAGAAAATCATGCACCGTATAAGGCTGGTAGCCACTACCGATATGAGCGTGATGATATTCGGAGAGAACGGCACTGGCAAAGAGCATATTGCTCACCACCTGCACGACAAGAGCAAACGTGCAGGCAAGTCATTCGTGGCAGTGGACTGTGGCTCACTCACCAAAGAGCTTGCTCCATCGGCTTTCTTCGGACACGTTAAAGGTGCGTTCACGGGTGCGGACAATGCCAAGAAAGGATATTTCCATGAAGCGGAAGTCGGCACACTGTTTTTGGACGAGGTGGGCAACCTTGCGTTGGAAACCCAACAGATGCTGCTCCGTGCCATACAGGAAAGGCGTTATCGCCCCGTCGGTGACAAATCGGACAGGAATTTCAATGTCCGCATCATCGCCGCCACCAACGAAAATCTGGAAGCGGCAGTGAGTGAAAAGCGTTTCCGGCAGGATTTGCTCTACCGCCTGCATGATTTCGAGATAACCGTGCCACCGTTGCGCGAATGTCAGGAAGACATCATGCCATTGGCGGACTTCTTCCGTGAAATAGCCAATCAGGAATTGGAGTGCAATGTGAGCGGGTTCAGTTCCGAAGCCCGTAAAGCGTTGCTGACCCACGCGTGGCCGGGCAACGTGCGCGAGCTTCGGCAGAAAATCATGGGTGCGGTATTGCAGGCTCAGGAGGGAGTAGTCACGAAAAAGCATCTGGAACTTGCCGTGACGAAACCGACCTCACCCGTCAGTTTCGCCCTGCGCAATGACGCGGAGGATAAGGAACGGATATTGCGCGCTTTGAAACAGGCAAACGGCAACCGGAGTGGCGCCGCAGAACTGCTCGGAATAAGCAGGACGACACTCTACCGAAAGATGACAGAATACGGTTTGCTCAGATTTTGAAATCCAATAAATCAGAGAATATTATTTGGTTCATTCACAAATTCGCATTACCTTTGCGGCTGAAGAGTTATTTGAATGTAATGCGCTGCAGAATGCTGAAATAAGAACTGTTGCCATGTCATTACCTACTTTTTGAATTTTATGCAAAGCTCTCTCATTCTTAATATTTTGCAGATGCCATAGTGATTTTCCCCGGAAAGGGGCGAGAAAACGATTCAAGGCCCGATCGGCAAAAAGCATATTATCCAGCCACAACAACACTGCTTCCTTCTGATACGACCGATGTTTCCCGTCTTTATCCAGATCGACAGGATCATAAAATTCCTGTGATTTCACATCGATTCTGGCCGGCACATCGATTTGTTTCAATGCCGCCATAAACTGCCGGTAATAGTCTCCGACACTCTTCCCGTCCTCCAAGGCCACCTTTTCGGTTTTTCCGTTGTAATTCCGGAAGACCACCTGATCTTCGCGGAAATCGAAATTAATTTCAAAAGGCACAGGTGCCTCAGGAACGATTCCCGTCGAAATCCCGTCCAGGGTGAGATATTGCCTGATATGCGCCCATTCTGGCCGTTTCGCCCGATACAGCAATTTCACTTTACCACTCATTTGCAACAACATATGTAAAGTATCGGCTGTATCTTGCCAGTCTGTATAATTCAAAAAGTCCATGGCTTATATATCATCTGTCAGTGAGTTTATCGTTACCCCGAAAAAATGGTTCTGTATTTAATACAATTTAACAGGACCATGGTAAGGGAAGAAACTTTCCTCCGAAAAAATCCGTTATACCGGGATAACGATTGTAGGGCAAAGCCAGTGACATTAAATTCAGGACACAATGAAATACTATTTTATATTTTGCTTGTACCTTATTTTTATTTTACCCTTATCCGCCCAGGAAAGAAAAGAACGTCCGCAATTCAAACTCGGAGGAGCCTTAAGGTTCAATTATAACTTTTCGGATTGGAACTCAGGACATCGCGACCGGGGAGGCGATCTGGGTTACGATGTGTTTATGCTTCGTCCGACAGCCTCTTACAAAGGTTTTCTGCTGGATGCCGATTGCCGGTTTTACAGTACGGCTTTCGGTGGATTTATGCTCAAATACGGTTGGATCGGGTATCGGTTTTCTGAAAAAAATCACCTCGAAATCGGTTTGACTAAAGTGCCTTTCGGACTCCAACCCGGAAGTGGTAACAACTTTTTCCTCCAAATCTCCTATTATGTCGGTCTCGAAGACGATGCCGATATGGGGGTTAAATTCGTTCATTCCGACGAACATTGGAAATATGCCTTAGCTTTTTTCAAAAATGCCGATGAACTGTTGTTCGGAGCAAATTCCGAGACTTCCGACGATCGTTATGGTTACGATGTGGCCGGCAGGAACAAAGAAATCAACCAACTCAACGCACAACTGATCTACAAATACGGCAATCAGGTCGAACACCAGGTCGGATGCTCCGCCGAATTCGGCCAACTCTACAACATCGATACCCGAAGTAACGGTTCCCATTTCGCCTTTGCCCTACACTACATGTTCGACTGGCACCGCCTAAATTTCAAAGCCCAGGTATCTACTTATGCCATGTACCCCAAAAATGCTCCCGGAGAAGACCGGAATCTGGTCGTAATGACGGCTTACGGAGCTCCTTATCTGGTTGCTGCCAAAGCCAACATATACACCCTGAGTATTTCCCATACCTTCCCGATCGGTTGGAAATGGCTCGGCAACATCATGATGTACCATGATGTCGGCATTATCCAAAAATGGCATACCGATTTCAACAATAGTTTTCAAAATGTATACGGTTTTTTACTGAACATGGGTCCGGTCCAGACCTATATCGATTATGCGATGGGCAAACACCAGGCTTGGATCGGACCGGACCGGGACGCTTTCGGACCCGGAATCGGAAGCAATTCCTGGCATGCCCGTTTTAATATAAACATCGGTTATTATTTCTAAATCTGCCTCTGCTATGATTCAGGAACTATTCCAACTTTACGCCGATCGGTGGCAATTCTTTTTAAAGCTCACCCTGCAACATCTGGAAATCTCATTGATAGCCATCGTCGCTGCCTTGTGTATCGGCTTGAGCCTGGGAATTCTGATCAGCAGTTACCGTCGTTCGAGTAGCCTGGTTTTGGGACTGACAAACTTCATGTACACCATCCCTTCCATCGCATTATTCGGTTTTCTGATTCCCTTCTCAGGCATCGGAGACACGACAGCCATTTTTGCCCTGACCGTCTATGCTTTACTCCCGATGGTCCGCAACACCTATACCGGTATCACCGGCATCGACCGGGAGATCATCGAAGCCGCCCGCGGGATGGGAAGTACCCCGTTTCAGATTCTTTATAAAATCCAGATTCCGCTTGCCTTTCCGGTGATCCTCTCCGGTCTTCGGAATATGGTGGTGATGACTATCGCACTTGCCGGCATTGCTGCTTTCATCGGAGCGGGAGGATTAGGTGTCGCCATCTACCGGGGCATCACGACCAACAATGGGGTGCTCACCGTGGCCGGCAGCCTTCTGATCGCCGTTTTAGCCCTACTCACCGATTGGGGTATAGGCTGTTACGAAACCCACATCAAAAAGAAACGCAAACTGATATGACCATGAAAAGAGATTTACTACTACTCCCCCTGCTCGCCTTTTTTCTCCTGACAACAGCTTGCAAAGACAGGAAAAATACGATCCGTATCGCCACCAAACCGATGACCGAACAGTTCATCCTGGGAGAAATGTTAAAACTATTGATCGAACAAGATACCGGTCTCGCGGTAGAAATCACCAAAGGGATAGGAGGCGGCACCAGCAATATCCATCCGGCTATGTTAAAAGGTGAATTCGATATCTACCCTGAATATACCGGGACGGGTTGGCTCGTGGTATTGAAAAAAGACAGTTTACTACCTCCGGACACCCTATACGAGACTTTGAAAAAAGAATACGAACAAAAATTCCATTTAAAATGGCTGAGTCCGTATGGATTCGACAACACCTACAGTCTGGCGGTCGGCGAACCTTTGGCTAAGAAATACGACCTGACCCGGTTCTCCGACTTAGCGCGCTATCCCGACCAATTTATTTTCGGAGCGGAATACGATTTTTTCGAAATTCACGAAGGCTACGAAGCCCTCTGTCAGTATTACGACCTGAAATTCAAAAAGACCCGCGATATGGATATCGGATTAAAATACGAAGCCATTAAATCGGGGAAAGTCGATGTAATGAATATCTTTACCACAGACGGGCAACTGAATGGAGCCAACCTCACTGTATTGAAAGACGATAAAAACTTTTTTCCTTCCTATTACTGTACCACCGTCATCCGTGAAGAGACTTTAAAGGCACATCCCGAATTAGAACAAACGCTGGAAAAAATGAAAGGAATATTGACAAACGCCGAAATGGCCGAACTGAACTACGAGGTCGATATTGCCGGCCGACCGGAACAAACCGTCGCTGCCGATTTTCTGAAAAAGAAAGGATTATTGAGATAGCATGAATGATATCATACGTTTCGAACAAGTGACGAAAGCTTACGGGGATCAGGTGATTCTGAAAGCATTCGATCTGAAGATCCGCAAAGGTGAATTTCTGACTGTCATCGGTAGCTCCGGAAGCGGAAAGACTACGATGCTCAAGCTTATCAACGGATTATCGGCCCCGACTCAGGGCAAAATATATATCGACGGGAAAGACATATCGCAAGAGAACCAAACTCTTCTACGCCGCAATATCGGCTATGTCATCCAGGGAATCGGACTGTTTCCTCACATGACTGTCCGGAAAAATATCGCTTATGTACCGAGCCTGCTTAACCAGCACGACAAAGAACGTACCCGCAAAGCTGTAGAACGACTCATCGGAGTCGTCGGTCTGGAACAGGAAATGCTCGACCGTTATCCCTCGGAACTCTCCGGAGGACAACGCCAGCGAGTAGGAATTGCACGCGCCCTGGCCGCCAATCCAGACATCCTGCTCATGGACGAACCGTTCGGAGCCGTCGACGAAATCACCCGAAAAATGTTGCAGGCCGAAATTACCCGTATTCACCGCGAACTGGGAGTGACCATCGTTTTTATCACACACGATATCCGGGAAGCATTGACACTCGGAACCCGTATCATAGTTATGAAAGACGGGCACATCGAACAAGACGGAACACCGGAAGAAATCTGTAAACACCCCGAAACCGAATTCGTAAAACAACTGATCATGGATTGAGATGAGCTTACTTTTTTTATAGAGAACAAAATTTATTCATCCAAATAAATATATATTTGCTACATGAAACCGATGCGACTTATTTATATCTACCACAGTGGCTTTATTATTGAAAGCAAAGAATTTGCCATTTTGATCGATTATTATCGGGATACCCCGGAGTTTTATGTACACCGGCACTTTTTGAAACGCCCCGGAAGGCTGTATATTCTGTCTTCCCATGCCCACCCGGACCATTTCAACCCGGAAATACTCTCCTGGAAACCGGAAAGACCGGACATCCGGTATATCCTGTCCGAAGATATCCGCGACAGCCAAAAAGCGTGTTTTCACGATGCCATTTTCCTAAAAAAAGGAGAAGAATGGAACGATGATCTATTAAAAATCAAAGCCTTCGGTTCTACCGACATCGGCATTTCTTTTCTGCTCGATGTCGCAGATAAGCGCATTTTTCATGCCGGCGACCTGAACAACTGGCATTGGGAGGAGGAATCCACCCCAGAAGAAATCAGAGAAGCCGCAAACTTTTATCATCAGGAACTGGAAACTCTGGCCCGGGAAACCGACTATGTCGATTTAGCCCTTTTTCCTGTCGATCCGCGTTTAGGCAAGGATTACACCCGGGGAGGCCGGGAATTTGTCGACCGGATCCGTACCCTGCAATTCGCTCCTATGCACTTTTGGGAAAAATACGAAAAAGCGAATGCTTTCCGGGAGTATGTCGAAAAGCGTGGCGGAAGATTTCTGGCGATCGGAAAACCAGGAGAAGAAAAAACGATAAACTAATTTAATTTTACACAATGGAAATAAAAGGAAGATTCGATCATTTCAATTTCAATGTACTGGATTTAGAAAAAAGTATCCGGTTTTATGAAAAAGCTTTGGGATTGAAAGAAGTACGGAGGAAAACCGCCTCCGACGGTTCTTTTATCCTCGTCTATATGGGAGACGGGGAAACGTCTTTCACCCTCGAATTGACCTGGCTGCGCGATCGGAAAGAACCTTACGATCTGGGAGAAGGAGAGTATCACCTTTGCCTGCGTGTCCCGGGAGATTATGATAAAGTGAGAGCATTCCACAAAGAAATGGGATGTGTATGCTACGAAAATACCGACATGGGCCTCTATTTTATCTGCGATCCCGATGGATATTGGATCGAAATATTACCTCTATAGGTACATCGAAACAGAACACACTTCACCCGGATTTCCGAAAATTCGATGAAATCCGGATACTAATTATGCATAGGCTCCCGACGATTACAACGTCATTTTCCACTTTTTCGTGTTTAAATTCAGAAGGAAAATATACTTGTTGTTAAATTTCAGCGTGTGACGTCAAAAAAATTGCCGGATATTTGTTATTCGAAAATATTTCCTTTAGTTTTGTTTTTGTTATGAAGATCGAAAGGCAACATATTATTCTGAATTGCCGGACTGTTTGTCAGCCGGAGGATCGGATTTTGTCTGTTTCGTTCTCTGCTGTTTCTATTATTACTACCACTACAACAACAACTATTACCCCTATGGGGGTTTAAGTTGTCATATCACCAATCTGTATATCCGTATATTATTCCGGCCGAGGCTGCCGGAGGTTGGCTTTTCAGGATTCTAATCTAAAGTTTATCGTTTAAAAATTTCAAAAGGTATGTTAGTCATGAAATTCAAGGGTGCTGTCCTTCAGAATCAGGAAACCCTGGCAGAAATTAAAAATAGAATAAAAGAGCAGAATTGTTGTAGTATTGTAGTGGTATCGGCTTTAAAGGGCGTGATGCCCCGTTTGCGGCAGTTGTATGGGTTGAGTTTGCGGAGAGGAGCAGGATTTGAAAATGAGTTCAATGAATTAAAACAGGTTCATGAACAATTGGCTTATGAGCTTTTAGCCGGACGGAAGCTCGAAGAGTATAAAGTTGAATTGCAGAAGGAATTGAACGATTTGTACGGTATTCTGCATCATGTCGGAGTATTGCGTGAATCTTCTCATTGTATGAAGGATTATATCCTGGCTAAGGGAGATATTCTGGCTTCTCTGTTGTTCAGCAAATTGTTCGATCAGGCGGAATGGCACGATTCACGTAATTTTATGCTGACGGATGGGAATTTCGGTGCTCCGGAAGTGTTGTGGGAAGAGAGTTGCCGGGCTGCCCGGCAGGAATTCAGGGGGCTTCGGGGAATGGCCGTTGTTCCGGGGTATTGCGGGAAGACCGAAGCAGGTTACACCATCTCTATGGGAAGAGTAGGGCTGTCACTTACAGCTGCAGTCCTGGAGGCTGCTTTTCAACAAGTGAAAGTGGCCTGATGCCCTATAGACGGCAGAAAAGCATTTTAAAACAATTTGTCCGGAACTCCATGAATTGAAGAAAATCCTTCTAACTTTGTGATATTTAACAGAACACAAAATCGGTTGTATGAAAAGTTATTCGTGGATTCTAATTCTGGTATTGTTCCTGAGCGGATTCTCTTCCTGTCATTCAGACGCGGAAAGATATAAAGATATTTTGCGGGAAGGTTCCTGGTATGTTTACGATATCGATTATTCTTATAAGCTGTATGATGATTTCGAGACGCCGGAATTATTCGATTTTTTCCATTATTTGCTGGATGAGAGAAACCTGTTGTTTTTGCCGGGAGATGAGCTGATGTTTTCCAAAAGAAGGATCGATGTCAATTGTCCGGACGGCGATCGGTTCGGTTACGATTATTACTACAGTGGTGATTATATCCGGATCGGCCGGGACGGTGATTATATGGATTTGTTTCCTCAGGGGGATATGAATGCTCTGACATTGACTCTCGATCGGATAGGGTTGGAGAATTTGTTGTCGTACTGGGCGCCAGTAGATGAATATTATGCTTATTTGCTGGAGGCAGCTTACCGTAATCTGTATGATTTTCACATCACTTATCATTTGCAGCGTCCTATCCCGGAGATGGCGCAGGTGATGCCGGGGATATATATCGGACCGATGTACGACGGGAATCAGCAACTGATGAATGAAGCCGCTACGGTCAATCTGTTTTGGGAGAAAGGACAGATGAATATGACCCTGGACGATAAAGTGATCCTGGAAGACGAGAATGGTCCGGGACCTCAGTTTTATGTCGATATAGCCGGGCTACAGGTCGATAAAGGACGTACGCCGGGAAGTTATGTGTTTACCGGAGAGCAATCGTTTACCGATCGCCAATACGGACCGGTGGAAGTCCGGATCAGGGAAGGGCGTTATAATGCTGCGGGGACAGTGGCTGTGTGGCTGGAGATTGTCTGGAATGAAAATGTATATGAGCTGGATTTCCAGAAAGGAGTACGGCAATGGGATTTCCAGAGTTTGAAAGTCAAATCGTCGGAAAAAACGATCATTCTGAAAAAATAATGGTTTCGGCTTTGATATGAAAGGAATTGTTTTTTGTCTTTTGGGTTTATTGATCGGGGTGGAAAGTTCCGGGCAGTTGGTCAGGCGTAAGGATTATGATCTGGCGGTGGCCCTGCAGGCCGGTGGCGGAACGTCGGTGGGAATTCCTTTCCGCGATGTCCGGATGTTTGTTGTGCCGGTCGGTGGATTGAAGATGACTATTCCTTTTACCCGGAAATGGTTTTTGGGTACGGAAGTCAATTATGCAGACCATCGGTTCGATAGCCGGTATGCCCCAGGGGAAAATACAGACCGGAAGCAGAAGGTACGGTTTCGGCTAAAGGAACTACAACTTCCGGTATATCTTAAATATATGCTGAACTGTTACCGGGCATCTTTGCTTTTCGGTGGATATGCCGGTTATTATTTTCAAAATAAATCCGGGGTATCGGGACCGGATCCGGCTGTCGCTTTAGACGATGAAACGGAGAAATGGAATGCCGGCCTGACTTTCGGCTATGAATACCGGATCGTGAAACATCTGAATGTGATGTGCCGGGTGAGTGCCGGCCTGAATGATCTGATGCATTCCAGGGGAATTTCGGGTAAGAATGTATTTCCTTTACAAGCCTGTATAACCGTTAGTTATGATATTTTCCGGGTAGGAGATTGTGGATGTGATTAAAGGGGTAAAGAATAAATGACGAACTTTAGGAAACCTTTTTCCGTAGAAAGATA
Organism: Odoribacter sp.; assembly: GCF_985060555.1. Classification (NCBI taxonomy): domain Bacteria; kingdom Pseudomonadati; phylum Bacteroidota; class Bacteroidia; order Bacteroidales; family Odoribacteraceae; genus Odoribacter; species Odoribacter sp. The sequence continues at coordinate 9,251 of NZ_CFKYFN010000024.1, forward strand.
AAAAAAGTTTGTTTTATGAAAGAGTTGTTATTGAAATTAGTAGCTTCTGACCGGAAACATCTGGACGGAGCTTTACTTTTCCTGCGTTTGTTTATAGGAGGAATGATGTTGAGTCATGGGTGGGCGAAATTAGCGTCCTTTTCGACTTTAAGCGCTACTTTTCCCGATCCTTTAGGCGTGGGTAGCACCTTATCGCTCCTATTGATTCTATTTGCAGAGGTGGGATGTTCGTGTTTGCTGATCTTCGGGTTAATGACCCGGTTGGCTGCTCTCCCCTTGATGTTCGGAATGCTGATGGCTTTTTTCGTTATTCATGGTGCCGATCCTTTTGCAGTGAGAGAGTTGCCTTTACTTTATCTGGGCGTGTATGTATTTTTGCTGTGGGGCGGAGCCGGCAGCTATTCCCTGGACGAATGGATCCGGCGAAGGATTATTCACCGGGAGATTGCTCGATAAGTGCCGGAACATCGGTAGTCCCGAGTTCTTCGTCTTCGACGATAAGCGTACGGGCAAAAAGCCAGTAAAGCAATAATACACAGATGACAATGACTCCGATAGTCAGCCAGATGTTATTTTTTCTTTTTTTCATGTCTTTGATTTTTTTATTTGAACGATGAAAGCTTATACTTGGTTGCTGGAAAATGACAAATCTTCATGAAAAAAAGGCAGGATTTGTGTCAAAGGCCGATGTAAACATTTTTTTTTGTTTCTGGCATAAGATTTGCCTAAGCGGAGAATGAGCAGTCCAGCTATTTTTAATAACCGTTGACTACTCCTATTTATGATCAATTTATTTAACCATTTAAAATGAGAATAGAGCCATGGGAGCAGCTGGAAACAAAAAACCGAAAGGCATGAAGAAAAAACATGAAGCCAGTTATATGGCAGAGGAAACAAATCAGGAAATCATGCCTAAAAAAGGGAAGAAAAAATAGAGAGAGGATTGAAAGAATCCGTTAACCGGATTTAAAAAGTTACCGGCAGTTCAAAAAAGATTTTTGAACTGCCGGTGTATTTTGTTATCGGAGTTGAAGGTTAGTACTGTCGAAAGTGACCTGTTCATCTTCTCCTTGTTGCCAATCGTTCGCTTGTCCGCCGGGAGTGATGAAATCTTCTTTGGTACCGATTTCAATATCCTCTTCATTTCCTGTCGTCCAGTCTTCGGGAGTCAGGTCGGGATCGATATCGGTTTCCTGCTTTGTGATATCGTCCGGCGTGACGTTTTCTTTCTTGCCTTCTTCGTTCTTCACCTCCACTTCACTGACAGAAATATTGATTTTTCCGGTTTCTGCAGGATCCGATTCGACGGATAGGTTGAGTGACACCTCGGTGTTGGGCTGGGTCGTAGCAGGCACTTCCAGCAATTGGGCAGCCAATACCTGTCCGGTTTCGTCCCGGGCAATAATATTGCATTGAATTTTCTTTTCAATTTCTCCTGTTGTATTCACGATGGTGACATTCAGGAAAATACTGTATTGCTTTCCGGTTTCGGCCGCTTTGGTGATGGCTCCGGCTTTCATCGTAACGAAGACAGTGCCTGGTTCGGTCCATTTATCGTCACCGAATCCGAACATCGTACCGACTCCGGGTACGAGGACCCCGGCATCGGAAATCTGACCGGAATAATCGGTTAGCTGCACTTTCGTGGCAGATAGAGTCCGTTTTACGCTTAAGCCGACCGTCAGGTCTTTGTCGTCGACCGTCAGAGTACTTTTAGCGAACATCACATCTCCCAAAGGAGTGTAATGGGTGGCTCCTTCTGCTTTTGTCAATTGTACAGACATGCCGGAAAGTGGCGTACCGATTGTTTCGGAGGAAATATTCCCGTCTTCCGGAACATTCCCGACCAGCACAACGGTATAATTTCCTTTTTCCAATTCGATGGCTTTGAGAGCATCTGCGGAAGTGTATTTATTTACGGATACCAATTTCTGGTCTTTGTCGTACAAATAGAGGCGCAAATGAGTTAATGCAGTTTTCAGGTCATTGTCCTGAACACCGTTTATATCACTTTTCAGTGCAAAGGACACTTTGGCTTTGGTTGCTCCGGGTTCAGGTCCGGGTTCCGGATCGTCTGCGCTACCGCCTGATCCGCCGCAACTCTGCAATCCGAATGCCAGTGATAAAATCAGAAATAAATAGAATATCTTTTTCACTTTGATTCAGTTTAATGTTAACATTTATTCATTTAACCGGCATAAGGAACCGTTATCAATTGTCCGTTCTCATCGTATACCGGATTTTCTGCCAGATAATTTTTCAATGTTTTAGCCGCTTCGGTCATCTCTTCTGTCGTTGCGAATTCGGTTTGACCGGTAAGTTCAACGATCAAACGGTATTTTATGGCAGAGTATTCGCCCAGGTAACGTTCTCCGAGTTGATTCCACCAAACCGGTTTCAAAATTACTTGTTCGTAAGGTTGGTAAACATAGAAATCGCGGCGATGAGATCCGGCTATGAAGGAGAAATTGAAATAACGGCTGTTGTTGTATTCTTCAATTCCCTGATTTGCGTCAACGGTAAGGATAACAGTAGCATTCCCATTTCCCGTGGTTCGGGAGAAATGGATGTATTCACTATCGCCTTCGCTAATTTCAACAACCCAATCGGTATTACTCTCGACGGTCAGCCGGCAAGTATCCCCTGCAGCAGAGAATGTAGAGATATATCCGGGAGTGATTTTAAGAAGGATACCGTCCGGAACAAAATCGGAATCTGATTCGATATCGACCCGTAAACTGTTGTTGTTGTATTTTTCCAATAGTTTTTCGGGAAGTTTACCGTTTAAATCAGGATTCCCCCATAAATTCAGACTAGTCAGATTAATAAGTCCGTCCAGAGAAGCAGGAACAGTGGTGAGCCCGCAATTTTCCAGACTTAAATCGGTGATCGTGGTCATTGTACCGATCCAATCCGGGAACCCGTTTTTACTGAATACCGGCGAGGAAATACCCAGTGAAGTGAGGGATAAATTCCTGATCGGTTCGATTTGTACAGGTTGCAGATCGGTATTACAGATCCCCAACTTTGTGAGTGAACTCAGATTCAGAGACGACGGAAACTGAAGATTGTTGAATCCTATGAGCGTCAGCTCGTTCAATTGTGAACAGTTCCATAAACTGGCCGGGAAAGTATTGTTATTTATATTCATCTCGGCTTCGAGTTCCAGTACTCTGAGATTGCTCAATTTCGTGAAATCGGTTTCTATGGTGATGCCCTTTTTATTAAATCCAGCGAGACCGATATATTCCAGTTGGGTGAGATCGGCGATATGGGCCGGGAACACTGTCGTATTCGAATAGACAACCAGATAACGTAAATTTGCCGGAAATACCGGAAGTGTATTTTCATCTGTACAGCTGATGGATAATTGTTCCAGCGTAGTCATATCTTTCAGGAATGCCGGAATCTCTGTCAGCGGATTATCATCGAAATTGAAAATCTTTAGTGCTGTCAATTGTTTAAAAGATTCCGGCAGACTCCATGAAACACCCAGTTCTTCATCAGGAGTAGTTGTGTCGCTCATTGTCCCGGCAATCGCTTTGGTTGCGTAGTTACCTAAGTACTTGAGTTCGTCGTATCCGATTCCGACAACCCGTCCTTCCTCGTTCAGGGTAACCCCTTCCCATAAACTGATCTTTTGGCCTGCCCGTTTCCATTGTAAAGCGTAATCATTGTCGGCAGGTAAAGCATCCCGTAAATCGAACATAGCCTGACGGTCGGTTTCCGATACTGTAGGTAGCGCCGGTAAATGAAGACAGGCTGTTCCGTTTTCATCGATTACCAGGGTTTGCGGGTTACACATTCTGATATCATAAAGTGTCGTACCCAGGCTGTCCAGACAAACGAAATCGGTTATGGTATATTCCCCATCGCTTAATTTTTCCCGGCCAAAGAAAGACTGTGTAATTAACAGGGTATCCTTATCCGATGAACATCGGGGACTATGGAAATAAACTGTCTGGTCGGTCTTTTTATTTTTAATCGACAGGTGGATATTCCGGATACTACCTACGTTCATTTGGTCAGCAAAAGTAAGGTGGAGATGTACGGTATCCAATAAAAGCATTTCATTGGCGGTCACATCTTCTGAAATAGTCGCTCCCCAGGGAGTAGTTTCCATATCGAAGGTGATGTTCCAAATCCCTCCGGTCAGGTTAGAGGTGGCATGAATGGTATGGATTTTATTGGCTTCTACTTTATTCTTCAAAGGAATGTCAAATGTTTTAACGCCTTCGTTGCTTTCCAGTACAAATTCGAGTGAAGCGACAGAATCCGTGGTGGGGAAAGTGATGGCCTGACCGACATATACACCGTCCTGTTTTTTAGCCATCGGGATATTCAGCTTGACGCTTTCTCCTTCGGCTTCTCCGTTGAACCGGATCTTTTCAGGAGATCCGGTTAAAGCGACCGATTTCACAGTTACATCGTTGCCGATCCCTTTGAGTTCGATATCCATGCGTCCCACAAGGCGTTGCAGGGCGGCATTACTCTTGCTGTCTTTTCCAACGGTGAGGGTATCGATGCCTTTGAAAATACTTCCGGCACTTAAAACATTACCTTCCGATTCCTCCAGAGAGAGGGTGATGTCTTCTAATTTCTTATCTTCCTGAATACCGCTGATTAAATCCGATTTGATGTTGGAAAGATAAGCGAAAGTATACTGTCCGATAGGAAGTTTGACCGGAGAGACACTTTTCAGATTTTCGTATTCGCTATGTCTGACGAAATTTCCTGTTTCGTCGTAGATAAGCACATGAAAGGTTTCGACGATATTACTTAATTCCTCTGCGCTGAGGTTAGCCTGAGCTCCGCTGAAATTCAGTTGTACTCCTCCTTCAGGGACTGTCGTGAGCGTATCTTCCTTTTGACAGGAACAAAAAAGAACACTCCAAAGCAGAACGATGCTATAGGTTATTTTTTTCATATCTTGATTCTTTTTGGATTATAAAACGCTTACTTCTTCTTCGAGTGTTAACTGCCAATCTTCGGCTCCACTTTTCGTTATGGCTTTTTTCCGGAGCATGAAATTCAATTCGAGTTTTTTGTTGGCTTCGACTGCATTTTTACCGGTAAACTCGAATATTCTGGGATTGTAATTACCGTCTGCGTCATAACTATCGATTACTATCTGACCTTTTACTACTCCATTGGTCGGGAAAATATAGTTCCAGGAATTGTCTGTTGGAATATATTTGCCATAGTATTCAAGTTCACCTTCATAATTTCCTAAATAGATTTCTGCAGGGGAATTTGTAATATAGCAATCGGGGGTATTTTGTATATTTAAAGAGTCTAAATTGGTGATATTAACTTTAATTCCACCGACTAATCTTTGGAGTTCAAACTTCTTTTCTCCTGAGATGGGGTCTGCTTTCAATACTCCACCGAATAAGTTACCGGATGTATTTTCGTGTTTTTCGATCCCGATGCAGTCCCGATAAAAGACCATATGATCTTTCAACTCTTCGAGAGAACCCGAACAAGCTATCGTAATAAAGGTGTAAGGTTCCGGCTCCAGATCCTGGAATGCAACCGGATCTCCCCAAGCCAACTCTTGTTGAAAATAGATCGGTTTGACCGGAGTCGAACTCTCGGGGAAATAGAATAAGAACAAGGAATCGATTCCCGATTGATAAATAGAATCTGTGCTATACAGGGATAAGGCAAAATTTTTTCCGGTAACGACCGGTTGCTCTTCCTGTGTCTCTGTCGAACAAGAAAAGAGAGAACACAAGATGATAAAAAACAGTAATTTCTTCATGGTCTGTGATTTTGCAAGATTAAACGAACGATTATATTAGCGTAATAACTTGTCAAATCGTATTTATGCGCAAATTTTTGTATAAAATTGACGGCTAGATGTTTAGTTTGTATAAATTTTTCATACATTTGTCTCACATTTTGTATTTTATTTAACCCAAATAATCGTCTATTTTTTTTGTTACAACTATTATAGCGGTTAGATCTGATTTCTGTAACTGTCGTAACTAAAAAATTCCAGGATTTATTTTTTCTTTCTATTCCGATTCCGGGTTTTGTGCCGTCAGCACTACAAGTCAAAGGAAGGAGAAGGAAAGTTTTATTGAATGAAAGGACAGGCCCCTATCGGAGCAGGAATACCTGAGTTACCTAACCGGATTTTTATAAAACACTGATTTACAAGCAAAATCTTAATATGAGGGGTTCAGAAAATATCTGTTTTGTAGGAGTTCATATTTTTAAGGTCGCCGTTCGTTTCCCATGAAGTGCTAGCATCAGTCGAAGGTATTTGTGTTCGGTGACCATTGGAGCTCTGGCGAGTGGTATCTTACTTTTTTCTGAACGCCCTGGTGTCTGACGGAAATGTAACGTAAAGTTTTTTTGCGAAGTGAGGAGTTCCGCCGGTCAGTGAAAGAAAAAGCCAACTGACCGACAGAAGCGACCGGGTCACCGAACACGAACAAGTACAAAATGCCAGGTCTTTCCGGCAAAGCCAGAAAAAGATCAGCCTTCCCTTCCGGGTTACGCTAATCCTTCGACATTTTACCGATCCATTCACGGATACCGTTCTCGTCCATTCGGTTCAGTAACTTTCCCTCTTTCCAGTTCAGCTCGGGATAAGCCTTTTTCAATGCGCCGACACTGTTGGTAATGCCGCTTCCACCCGATGTAGCGAAAGGAATAAGAGTCTTACCTGCCAGGTGATGAGTTTCAATGAACGTATCGATAATACGTGGAGCAAGATTCCACCAGATCGGATAGCCGATAAAAATCACATCATAATCGGCAATATTCTTTTTCGCTTCCTGAATGGCCGGACGCGACTTCGGATCGTTCATCTCTACCGAACTACGCGACCTTTTGTCATTCCAGTCGAGATCGGCATTTGTATACGATTCGACAGGGGTTATCACATAAAGTTCTCCACCCGTAACCCGGGCTAATTTCTCAGCTGCACGTGCCGTAGTTCCTGTCACCGAGAAATAGGCAACAAGCGGCTTGTTATCCGATTGTTTCATGTTTTGTTTTTCTTGGGCATTCGAGGCAGTCGTCATTCCAACGACCACCAATAATACGAATATAAATTTATACATAGAAAGCCGGTTTTTATTTTTGAATTTTATTATATGCTTCATCGTTTACAGGTTCGAGCCACTCGTTAGAAGAGCCTTCTCCCGGAATCTCGAACGCCAGGTGAGCGAACCAACTGTCGGCTGCTGCCCCATGCCAATGTTTCACGTTAGCGGGAATATGGATCACTGTGCCGGGTAAAATTTCTACGGCCGGTTTACCCTCTTCCTGATACCAACCTCGTCCGGCAACACCGATAAGCATCTGTCCGCCTCCCTTTTTCGCGCGGTGGATATGCCAATTGTTCCGGCAACCCGGCTCGAACGTGACATTGGAAATATAAACCTGTTCACGCGATATAGGTGCAAGATAACTATTGCCGGTGAAATACCGGGCATAGGCCGCATTCGGTTCTCCGATGGGAAAGATCATCTCACGTTGGAAAGCAGCTTTCGCCTCCTCACCGTTCGTATCTTCGGCCCACACTTCCTTGGCAAGCCGGAACGCAGCCCAAGCTTTCGGCCAACCCGCATAAAAACCGATGTGCGTGATAATCTCTGCAATCTCTGTTCGGGTAATGCCGTTGTTCCGGGCCGATTGCAAATGAAACGTCAGCGAACTGTCCGTTATCCCCTGACTGATGAGTGAAGTGATTGTTACCAAACTACGGTCACGCAAGCCGAGTTTGTCCGTACGACTCCAAACTTCGCCGAAAAGAACGTCGTCATTGAGTTCTGCGAATTTGGGAGCGAATGTTCCCAACTGGTCACGCCCCGCTGTTTGTTTGATTTTTTCCTGTGCCATACCGATTGTTGTTAAAATACTGAATACTAAAAATAAATAGATCTTGTTCATAATGGTATTTATTGGATAAAGTTATGTTTCAAGAATAGTTATCCGACAAGGATTTTCCTTTTCACGGACAGCATACATAGTCAATACACCGGGTTCACGACGCAAGGATATTTCACCGACTTCGGCAGCATATTTCAGATACGCATCGAGATATTCCGGCCAAACTTCAATTTTCGACAAGCGCACGATACCGTCCGAAGCCATAGTAATCCTGATAAATTTTACCGGTACACCGCCGACAACCGTATTCACAGCTACATCGCTCGTAACAACAACTCCAGCGCTTACCACTGCATTATTCAATAAAAATTCTACATACAAAAATACTGCGTTGCAAAAAAGTCTTCGTATCTAAATTACAGATTCTTATACCATTTTTCCGTTTTAACCCGTTTTACCATTCAATTGAAGAAGCCACTATTACCGGATTTTACAGATTATCGACCAAAAGTGTCGATTTATGGAACGAGCGCAGGATTTCAATTAAAAAAAATACAATTTCGACACTTTCCTTTGCAAACGTCTGCACAATTATATGTCCTTTGATCTATTTTTTTATTTGCCGCAAAAGGTTATCTTTGTCCGGTTTATGCGCTAAACGAGTGGTGATTAGCAATATATTAATCTATAAAAGCGATAAAAATGGTATATTCACAGGAAGTACAACACATGTGTGTTGTCAAAAAAGGTCCGAACCATGGACCGGCCCCAATTCCTGAAGAAGGCAAATGGGTGAAAGCAAAAGAAATCAAAGACATCTCAGGTTTAACCCACGGTATCGGTTGGTGTGCTCCTCAGCAGGGGACTTGTAAACTGACCCTGAATATCAAAGAAGGGGTAATCGAAGAAGCCTTGGTGGAAACTATCGGTTGTTCAGGAATGACCCACTCGGCAGCTATGGCTGCAGAAATCCTGCCGGGCAAAACGATTCTCGAAGCATTGAATACCGACCTGGTTTGCGATGCGATCAACACAGCTATGCGTGAATTATTCCTGCAAATCGTATATGGACGTTCACAGAGTGCTTTCTCTGAAGGCGGACTGGTGATCGGTGCAGGCCTCGAAGATTTGGGTAAAGGTCTGCGCAGCCAGGTGGGAACCATGTTCTCTACCAAAGCAAAAGGCGTTCGTTACCTGGAACTGGCTGAAGGATATGTAACCCGTTTGGCTCTCGACGAAGACGACGAAGTATGCGGATACGAATTCGTACGCCTCGGCGTTATGATGGACCTGATCAAAAAAGGCACCGACGCTAACGAAGCATTGAAGAAAGCCACTTCAAACTACGGACGTTTCGCCAATGCAGCTAAATATATTGACCCACGTCACGAATAAAACAGGAGGAACACACTATGGCAAAAAGAGAAGTAAAATTTGAAAGTCAGGATCGTCGGATCGCTCAGATCAACAAAGTATTGAACTCCTATGGCATCGCTTCTATCGAAGAAGCCGAAGCAATTTGCGACGCAAAAGGAATCGATCCTTATCTGGAATGTGAACAGACTCAGAATATCTGTTTCGAAAATGCAAAATGGGCCTACGTAGTCGGGGCTGCTATTGCAATCAAGAAAAATTGTATCCATGCGGCCGATGCTGCCGAAGCTATCGGCGAAGGCCTGCAGGCTTTCTGTATTCCCGGATCGGTAGCCGACGACCGCAAAGTAGGCCTGGGCCACGGTAACCTCGCAGCCCGTCTGCTACGCGAAGAAACACAGTGCTTCGCTTTTCTGGCAGGCCACGAATCCTTCGCGGCTGCTGAAGGTGCTATCAAAATCGCTGAAATGGCCAACAAAGTTCGGAAAAATCCGTTGCGGGTGATCCTGAACGGCCTGGGAAAAGATGCTGCTATGATCATCTCCCGGATCAACGGTTTTACTTACGTACAAACCGAATTTGATTACTATACCGGCGAACTGAAAGTTGTTAAAACCAAAGCTTACTCCGACGGCCCCCGGGCAAAAGTAAACTGCTACGGAGCCGACGATGTACGCGAAGGCGTCGCTATCATGTGGAAAGAAGACGTAGATGTTTCCATCACCGGTAACTCTACCAACCCTACCCGTTTCCAACACCCCGTTGCCGGAACTTACAAAAAAGAACGTGTACTGGCCGGTAAACCCTATTTTTCAGTAGCATCAGGCGGAGGTACGGGCCGTACCCTGCATCCCGACAATATGGCTGCAGGCCCTGCTTCCTACGGCATGACCGATACACTCGGACGGATGCACTCGGACGCACAGTTCGCCGGTTCATCTTCCGTACCTGCCCACGTAGAAATGATGGGATTCCTCGGTATGGGTAACAACCCGATGGTAGGAGCGACTGTAGCTGTTGCCGTTTCTGTTGCACAGGCACTGACCAAATAATCGGATCATCGTTATCCAGATACAAAAATCCTGCAGGTCCACTCCCGCAGGATTTTTTATAATTGTTTTAGATTACACACGAACAATAATATAAAAAAATGAAGCGTATAGTTTTTTTGGATTACGTGCGCGTATTCGCATGCTTTTTGGTTATAGTCGTTCATGCCAGTGAAAATTTCTATGGCGCCGCCGGTTCCACCGACATGGCAGGACCACAATCTTTTCTGGCCAATGAGTCCGATCGGTTGTGGGTGTCCATTTACGATGGTTTCTCACGTATGGCTGTTCCGTTATTCATCATCGTCTCCGCCTTTCTTCTTACACCGATGAAAGAAGAGTTGACCTCCTGGCAGTTCTACCGCCAGCGTTGCATCCGTATCCTGCCCCCGTTTCTTCTGTTCATGGTGTTATACAGTACCCTGCCCCTGCTGTGGGGACAAATAGATGCAGAAACATCGGTAAAGGATTTATCTCGAATACTACTCAACTTCCCGACACAGGCCGGACACCTGTGGTTTATGTATCCCCTGATCAGCCTTTATTTATTATTCCCGTCATATCTCCCTGGCTAAAAAAAGCTACAGCCAAAGAAGAACGTTTCTTCATCGGCCTGTTCCTGTTATCGACCTGCATGCCGTATCTCAACCGCTGGTGGGGAGAAGTTTGGGGACAATGTTTCTGGAACGAATTCCACATGCTGTTCTATTTCTCCGGCTTCCTCGGTTACCTGGTCATGGCACATTATATGCACACCCACCTCACCTGGAGCCGCTCCAAACGCCTCAGAACAGGAATCGCTTTGATGATTATCGGAGCAGTGTGGACGATCTACTCGTTTTATATCCAGGCGATACCCGGAGAAAATCTGTCCACTCCTGTTATAGAAATCGGATGGGCTTTCTGTACCATCAACTGTGTGCTCCTTACTACAGGTACCTTCCTGATGTTCAGCTGTATAAACCAGCCGAAGTCCCCGCGGCTCATCACCGAAATATCGAAACTCAGCTACGGCATGTACCTGATGCACATATTTTGGCTCGGCCTATGGGTAACGGTATTCAAGCATAACCTGGCATTTCCTACTGTCGCCGCCATTCCCTGTATTGCAGCAACGACATTTATCTGTTGTTTCGTGACGACAAAGATAATCTCGCTCATACCGGGCAGTAAATGGATTATAGGATAAAAACGCATACTGCCATTTTGAGCAAGGTATCCAATCGGTTACACCTTACGTCACCGATTGGATACAACAAAAAACTACTTCGTACAAAAACAATTTTACCGAAAACCGATAGAAAGATAATCCGGCCGATCACTCACTATGCCTCCGTCCGCTGAAAAGAGACACAATCCATAGCAAAACGATCGCCCCGATCGTAGCCACAACCAGACTGCCGATAATCCCACCGGTCGAATAAATACCCAGCAGACTGAACAACCAGCCCCCCAATACTCCTCCGATTATACCGACAACCAGATTCACGATCAATCCGAAACCTCCGCCTCGCATAATCTTACCGGCCACATATCCGGCCACAATTCCGATAATAATAAACCAAAGAAATGACATAATCCTATTATTTTCTTTGTTATACTCCAATCCGAAAAAATAGTTCATCTTTCCCCGCTAAAAATTTTTCCCTCGTAAACCATTATGAACTTGCCCGACTTATAATCCCGGCGAATCAGAACTTCACCAACCCGATTTCCGTAAACTTCCAAAAAAACAAAAAAATGATACGTAGCGGAATTTACACATTAGGAATCATCGTATTAACCGGAATCTTAGTACCGGCATACGCACAACCCGGGACGGACACCACCTGGAAAAGGGGTGGAAACATCGGGATAAACTTAAGCCAAGTCAGCCTGAGCCAATGGGCTGCCGGAGGTGATAACGCAGTAGGATTCAACCTGCAATTCAACTACTTTGCCAACTATAAAAAGGCGAAACACCTCTGGAACAATCGTCTGGAACTCGACTACGGTCTGAATAAAACCAAATCGGACGGCACCAAAAAAACAAACGACAAAATCTACCTGTCTTCCACCTATGGATACGAAATAGCGAAAAACTGGTATGCCAGTGGATTGATGACCTTCCAGACCCAATTTGCTAAAGGATACGACTACAACGTCGACCCGGACGTGTTTATCTCGCGTTTTATGTCTCCGGGATACCTCCTGATCGGTGCCGGTTTCACCTGGACCCCCAAAAGCTGGTTTACAGCGACCTTCACTCCAGCCACCTGGAGAGGAACTTTCGTCAGCAGTAAAATCCTTTCCGACCAGGGAGATTTCGGAGTTACCCCGGGTAAACACCTCTTTTCCGAATTCGGTGCTAACTTACGCATGGAAGCCAAATACGAATTCCTGAAAAACATGACCGTGTTCTCCCGGCTCAATCTTTACAGTAACTACCTGAAAGACCCCCAGAACGTCGATATCAGCTGGGATGTACAACTCAACATGGCTATCAATCAATGGTTCTCCTGCAACATCACCACCAATATGATCTACGACAACGACACCAAAATCTTACAAAAAGACGGAACCAAAGGCCCCCGTCTGCAATTCAAAGAAGCTCTGGCCGTCGGTTTTCAGGTTACTTTCTAAAATTCCGGGACAGCCAAATCTGTCCCTAAATTATTTTCACACAATATGGTGATCAGAGAGTCCAAATATTGGTTAGGGCATATCCGCTCCAACGTCTGTTTATAATTTGTAATGACCCGTCCTCAGATAATACTTTCCGAAGATTAGTTACCAGGTTTTTCAGTGCACACCGTTTCCCTTCATTAGCCATTCCCTTTCCCCAAACCCCTTCACACAAATCCACCGAACTCATATTTTCATTTATAAAACGGCACAAAATTGCCAGTAATTTAGCCTCGTTCAATTTTAAAATTTCTTTATGGTCTCCGATCATCAAAACACCAGAAGTGATATGAAAAGTCGTAAGTTCGGAAAGTTTGCAAATCTCATTTCTTTGCTGTTGTTTCAATGCCCGTTTATAAAGTGCTTTCAATCGATTGACCAACTCTTCGGGCTGGCAACTCTTACTGATAAAATCTTCGGCTCCGACACTGAAAGCATCTTCCAGGCGTTCAGACTCATACAATGAAGAATAGAACACAATGGGCACCCATTCGTCAATACGTTTCAATTCACAGATCAAGTCCCATCCATTTTTTCCCGGCATATCTATATCCAACAAAACCATATCCGGTTTTATCTGTTGAAATATCTCCCGGGTCTGGTATCCATCCTCTGCAATTACGACAGAGAAACCGTTTTCCTCCAATAACATCCGGATAGAAACTGCCCAATCCGGATCGTCTTCGGCATACAAAAGTCGAATAATATCTTCCATCATCTATGCTTTAATACGAATCACAAAATTACACCCTTTACCCCAATCGCTTTCCACCCATACTCTCCCTCCATGTGCCCGGGCAATCATCATGACATAACTCAGTCCCAAACCATATCCTTTCACTTTCCGGTTTTCTCCTTTGACAATTCGATAATTCCTTTTAAACACATTCTTCAGTTCCGACTTATCAATCCCTCGTCCATTGTCTTTGACCGAAATCTCTACATATCGTCCTATCCTTCTGCAAGTGATATCAATCTGTACCCGATCATCGGAATATTTCCATGCATTCTCCAACAGATTCCAAATAGCTCTCGACAAATGATATGCATCTGCCCGGATCAATGTATTCTCCATCTGCATACTCACCTGAAGCTTTATCTCTTTCTCTCCTGTCACCGATCTTTGCCAATCTTCAGTCAACTGTTGTATAAAAGTACTGATCTCCAATTCTTTCATTTCTACATGTAAACCTTTATAATCAATAGAATCTTGTAACAGTTTGTCGATAGAATCCAGCAACTTTCCGGTTTTTGTCTGAGCTAAGGTATATAATTCCTGTTGTTGAGGGGAAAACGGAGCCACTGATTCTTTCTGAATCAGATAAAGTTTCATTTTCAAATCATTGATAGGAGATTTCAAATCATGATTAAGTGCCTGCACAAAAAGCTCTAAATTCTCCATTCGCTTTTTATTCTGACGGATTATCCGGAATAACATAAAAATACAACTTCCTAAAAGGAATATTCCTCCCCAAACCATGATCATATATCTCCATTCCAATATAAAAAAATATTTCCATGGAAATGTATAGTATACCGTCAGTCGGTGTCCGTCCAAAAAGCCCATAGGAACAGAATAGCTGTCGTCCAATAAATTTTCACCATTCACAACCCCGTAATAATCTAATCGTTTACCTGTACTGTCAGTCAATACAAGCGTAAAAGGCATCCTCTCGTATTCAAACTTTTGTTGTAAAATACCAGCTAATCGTTTCAAATTCCAACGCTGAGGATCACGTATATCATAAAGTGCCTGAACTACATTAGACTCAATGTCAATCATTGTATCAACTTTACAGGAATTTATAATACCACCCCTCGTAATAATTATGGTCGACTTATCTTTGGCAGAAACAAGCTCTTTCCCTAACTGAGGGCAAATGACATTAGATTCCCGTATAGACTCAATAAAAGAAGATTCAAATTTACCAGAAAAAACTTGGTATTGCTTTTGGTAGGAACTTATCACAATAATAACTATCATTAAAATAATCAACGTAATAGCCACCAAAGTTATCCATCGACTTACATTTAATTCTGTCCTCCTTCTGACTACCATTATACAAATCTTATACAATTCTTCAGCTACAAAACTAAACATATATTAATTTAGCTCATAACTTTGGACTTGAATTTAACACATAAACCTACATATGAAACAAAAAATAATTACAATATTCATTCTTTGCATGTGTATTTTAGGTTTAACTATAACACAATCCATAAATATAAATGAAGCTTCAATTTCAACAAAAAATATTGAAGCTTTGGCAAGCTCAGAGTCCATCAATTTTGAATGTAAGACAGCAGGCGGCATTTGTTGGAAAAATAATTTACCAACTTACGGTATCCATTTTGAAGTTCCTGAAAAATAATGAAAAAAACGATACAGACCATATTATTGGGTTTCCAGTTAATCAGCTTTAGCTGTTCGGTATCTGATCCCTTGGATTCGGAATCTGTTTCCATTAATACAGACCAGGCAATTACTCTTAAAACAGTTCAAGTCAGTAATCTGAAAGATCAGGGAATATACCAAGTTTCCGGTATTATAAAACAAGGTGATCAGCTTATTATAGGCGATCGGATTGGTTTACGCCACGCGGTAAACATTGATCTGCGATCCCAAGCGCAGAAAAATTTGTTTCCGCGTGGTCGAAGCCACAATGCAGCAGTAGCTGTTACTTCGCTATCTACCAATAGCGATTCAGAAATTACTGCTTTTGACTTCCGTCAAGGCAAACTATTGATCACTCCGACAGCCAATACCCCCCAACCCCGTTCCACTGCTTCCTCTTTCATACAACTCCCAACAGAGCAACAGCATATATCAGCTATAAAAGCAGGTCCATTTGTTATTGCAACAGGAATATATGAAGAAGGACGATATTTATTATACTCACCGGAAGAAAACAAGGCTGCCTACTTTCTTACCTATCCCGATCATCCGTCTTATCCGAATATTCAGGAAAAGACCAAAGGAGTATTGTATGCCAGTACGGTTTTAAAAGCACGTCCCGATAATCAAGCTTTCGTTTGTGCAGATATGTACAGTGGGATTATCGACATCTGCCGTATCGAAAGCAATCAAATCGAACGTATTCAACAACATTGCTTTCATTACCCTAAAGTAAATATCAAAGAAGGAAGCAGATTTCCCGATGTCGCTTATTCACAGAATAATTATTTCGGTTTTTCAGATATAGCTGTTTCGCAGGATCGTATCTATGCCATCTATTCCGGAAAAACATATAAAGAAAGTGGAAAAAATTTCCAGCACTGCCAAACTTTATTGGTATTCGACTGGGACGGAAATTTATTGAGCAATTTTAAACTGGAGGAACCTGTCACCCATATTACTTATGACACAAAAGAAAAAAAGATTTACGTTTCAAACACTTCTTTATTCCAATTGAAGAACCTATAAATATTTAACGCGATCATCAATGATCCATTTATTATACAGGATTGCATATTTAGTCAATATAGTTTTTTTAATCTAAAACAGAAAATATGAAAAGAAAATTAATTTTAGGAAGTTGTGTATGCATTGTAATAACAATTTTCAATTTTGCAAATATGCTAAATGTTGATGACTTAAAATTAGAACTTCTATTCGATAAAATAGAAGCCTTAGCCGCTGGAGAGACTTTGCCTCCTATTGATGTTATTTGCTCAAATGCTGGTTGGGGTAGATGTTGGGCCATAGATAAATACGGATCACTTCCCACAAGCTTCAAATGCTATTTTACAGGAGACCAATCACATCTTTGTCCAAAACCCTTTTAATTAACAAACTAAAACTTAAAGAAAGTATGTCAAATATTAAAATCAAGCTCAAATAGAAATAAAAAGAGAATAGAATAACATTTTGACATACTCTCTTTTGATAATAAAAACAAATTTTAATGAAATATCTATTTCTACTTATTATATTTATTATAATATTTTCCAGCTGTCAACCAACAATCAATGAAAAAAGTATTTCAGTAGATATCGGTAAAATTTCTTCCTTACCTCCTGAAACACTTTTTACTTCAGCGAGAATAATTCCACTTGAAACGACAGATTCTTCCTTAATGGCCCAGATAGACAAGGTGCTCGTGCATAAAAAAACAATCTACCTACTGGATGCAAGACAAAATATAGTATTTGTTTTCAACGACAACGGAAATTTTCTATTTAAAATAAATCAAAAAGGAAGAGGACCGGAAGAATACAATTTTCTTAACGACATCAATATAAATCCCTATGAGCAAACCCTTGAACTATTGGATCCCATGGGAAATTTATTAACGTTCGATACGACAGGAAAATTTATTGCAAAAGTTTCTCTTCCGAAAGAGATTCCCGCCTATCACAAATTTGGATATATCGATCGGGAACATATTGCTTTCTGTTGCGAACACAATGAAAACATCCTGAGTATTTATTCCAGAACATCCGGAAAAATTACAGGCAAATACATTAAAAATAAGAAAAACTGTGCTATCGGACTGCCTTCTTTTTACACCTATAACGACACAACTTACCTCTCCAGATTTCTTTTCGACCAAGTATATTGTGTAAGTAAAGAAGGCCCCAAAATTGCATACGAATGGTTCATTCCCGGCCATGACTACGATCCACTCAAAACGATACCGGACTATGACAGGAATAACTTTCAGGAATTCAAAGAAGTTGTAGACAATCTACCTTGTACATATTACAAAAATTGGCAAAATCAAGATTATCTGTATACTGTCATTCAGATAAAAGGAAAAGAAGACTGTATCAATATTTTCTATGAAAAACCGACAGGTAAAAGTACGGTATTCGATAAATTAGAAAAAGAGATTTCCTTTGTAGCCGATTATATGGATGACAGTACGGCTATTGGCATTATCCAGAGTTCCGAGATGGCTAATTATCAAAATCTTAATATCCTGGATACTTTTAGTCGGGAAATAATAAAACACTACGATGATGTAACCTCTAATCCATATTTGATAGAATATATATTCAAATAATAGATAAGGTAGTTATGTACATTTACCCATTAAACCACTTAACTAATTCAAAGTAAAAGGATCAGATGCATTTTACAAACACTGGTAATCCGCTATTAATCTACAATATATACTCCTTCTTACAGCTGTATATCAGCAGATTGAATAAAAACATAAAGTCTGAAAAATCAAAAACATTTACAGGCTTATTTCAATAAATATACTCATTAATTTAATAGTACATCTCAAAAATAATTATGAAATTAAAATATGCAATCATTGCGACTATTATTTTTAATTTAGTGCTCATATCTATATTTCTATGCCGACAATACAAGGAATATCATAATAGAAAACATGATTATATACGTATTATTGAAGCAAGTAAAGCAAAAATTATAAAAGAAATAGAAAATACAAATTTTTATTCGGACACAGATCCCCAAATAGATAAATCCGCAAAAAATGTGTTAGTTTTTCATTTCTCGATGCAAGCTTGCCAACCTTGTCTTGAGGGGATACGGGAAATCATAAAATCGGAATTCCCCGATTATGCAAAAAATAAAAATATTATATTTTTTTCAAATGACATAGAAAATAGATTAAGAAAAAACTTCTTAGGAAAACAAATTATCTCTTCATTGAAAAAAGAAGATAAACTTCCAATAAATAAATATGCTACCCCATTATTATTCACAACAGATTCAAACAATATTATACAAAATGTATTCATTCCAGATAAAGACAATATAGAATCGCTAAGAAACTATTTAAAAAGAATGAAAATAATTTTTAGCAATAATAGATAATCTGATTAAATCGTAGACTATATACCAAAGAAACAAGATATGGCATTTGATTACTATAGATTTGAACATTTTGCAGAAAAAAGAGCTGAGAGTAGCTAAAATCGAAACTTATTTTCAAAATGATATCGATTATTGGATGTCACCCGATTATTCCTATCTTGTAGATAATGCTTTGATTTATAGCATACTTCCTTCAAAAGTTGTAGATAATAGTTCAAGTTCAAATACATTAATTTCAAACTATAATAAAACAGTAATAGAGAAATTAATCAGTCAGACTAAAATAGACGATAATCCAATCATTATGTTATGCCATCTAAAATAATCTAAATGAAAAACATTTTTTATATTCTATTTATTGCTTTTTATATCAATGTACTAATAATGTGGACTTTTATAATCAAGCATTACAGAAGAGTACTTTTAATCTAGATTCAACAGAAATAATTATATTAGTTCCAGGCTCAGGATGCTCAGGTTGTATAACTAAAGCAGAACATTTTATTGCCAAATATTTCAATAAGCTCAATAAGGTGAAATTTATATTAACAAATATTCAATCATATAAAATATTAAGATTAAAACTTGGAGAAGAAGCATTTCATTCACCTCTTCTGTACCTTGATAAAAATAATGTTTGGTATAATACAAAAAATGAAAATAATATTTATCCTCAAGTATTATTTATAAACAATAAAAAAAATAATTGAAATAATAGAAATTTCACCATACAGCAAATTAAATTTAGAAAAAATCAGACAAAAATACAATAAATCCATCCCAGTATCCTAATTTATAGAAGCAGTTATATACCATTTACGCCTACAAACGTAGTTTTATTTCGTTACCGATTCGCCTGCAGAGATCGGTTTTGGTAATCTAGTCGCTTTAGTCGGTCGGCTGTCTTTATCTCTCCCTGACCGACACAACTTTTCAAGGAGCTACCGCCATTCCATCCGTACCCCACCTCCCGTCCGCCACCAGCAACCACACAAAATCCATCCGTCCCCGTACAGGACGATATGAATGGACGCTTCGCCTCTCTTGGGAAAACCGAAGCCATGTCGGGGTGAAGGAGATGACTTATTACACAAACTCCCGACAGGTATACAGCGTTTCGAGGATCTTCGCTCAGAGAAGGGTTATATGCAGACAAAAGGGAATTCTCCGATTCCTGTGTCACCCGTAATGAAAGGCAACGTACCAGCCTGTACTTAAGATCATTTCGTTACTGATTCGTTTGCGACGACCGGTTTTTCCGACCGGGGCTGACGGTATAGATCCAGGAATCGGAATAGAAAGAAAAAATATCCGCTTATACCGCTTTCACCGTTTACTCACAAACTCCCGGATAAAGGCGGTCGTTTCGTCGATACCGTAAACGGAAGAACTGATACACAGGTCGTATGACTCGGCAGCTCCCCAGATTTTGTCGGTATAGTAATTATAATAAGAAGCCCGGGATTTATCTGCTTTCCGGATATATTCCTCGGCTTCTTTCTCTTCGATATGAGCATACTCGACAGCCCGCCGGATCCGGTCCTCCATACGGGCACTGATAAAAACACTTATGCAATTTTCATTATCCCGCAAAATATAGTCTGCACAACGGCCAACCAGGATACACGACTGTTCGGCAGCCACTTTACGGATCACATCCGACTGAATCTGAAACAACGATTCGTTCGACAGGTAATCGTTACTTTGAAAAATGGCGTTATTCATCGAAAAACCCATAGCTAAAGCTTTCAGCAGGCTACCGGAATTCCGTTCGTCCGCTTTCTCGAAAAATTCACCGCATATGCCGCTTTCTTTCGAAGCCAGGTTGATCAATTCTTTATCGTAAAACGCAATACCCAATTGTTCAGCCAGCTTCTTACCGACATAGCGGCCACCGCTACCGTACTGTCTTCCGATGGTGATGATTATTTTCTTTTCCATAAATATCAGTTTACAAACTCTATTACAAAGCTACCGAATCTTTTGCATTATTCAATCCCCCGGTCTTGAATTTCTTCAATTGCCAGCCCAACATCAACCCGGTTGTAATCGAAGCGATAAAATCCGCTACCGGAATACTTCCCCAAACGCCGTCGGTACCCCAATAATGCGGCAGGATAAGA
The DNA here is from genome assembly GCF_985060555.1 of Odoribacter sp. Classification (NCBI taxonomy): domain Bacteria; kingdom Pseudomonadati; phylum Bacteroidota; class Bacteroidia; order Bacteroidales; family Odoribacteraceae; genus Odoribacter; species Odoribacter sp. The sequence goes on from NZ_CFKYFN010000024.1 coordinate 30,106, forward strand.
AGACAGGGCAATAAAAAGATCAATTGGCGGGTTAAAGACAGGAAAATCGCTTTTCCGGCCATCCCGATCGACTGGAAAAAACTCGAGGATACCATCTGGAAACCGACCAAAGGGAAAAACAAAAGAATCAGGCGCATCCCATGTTCGGCAATATCGATCAAATCGGAATCACCGGTAAACATCCGGATAATCGTCCGTGGAAAAATCTGACAGATCAAAAATCCCAGAGTGGTCACGGTAATGGCACATAAGGTCGTATATTTCAATACCTGAATCATCCGGGACAGCTGCCGGGCACCGAAATTATATCCGGCAATAGGTTGCATCCCCTGATTAAATCCCATAACGATCATGATGAACAAAAACACAATACGGTTGACGATCCCATAAGCTCCGATATACATATCTCCCCCGAAATCTTTCAATCCATTATTGATCAGCAAAACGATCAGACAACTACAAAGATTCATCAGGAAAGGCGACAACCCGATAGCCAGCATTCCTCCGACAATATGCCATCTGACCTTGAAAATTCCTTTTTGAAAACGAATAAAACTTTTCGGACTGGAAAAATGGTACAACACCCCGAGCAAAGCCAAAAACTGGGCACAGATCGTCCCCAGGGCAGCTCCCTTGATTCCCATATCCAAAACAAAAATGAAAAGTGCATTCAGCACTCCGTTGATCAAGACGGCAAACAACGTCGCCATCATCGCTCTTTGCGGGTAACCCGAAGCCCTCATCACCTCATTGAGCCCCATATAAATATGAGTAATGAGGTTACCATAAAGGATTACCTTCATATAATCGCGGGCATACGGCAAAGTGTCCGCACTGGCCCCGAAAAAATAAAGGATCGGATCCAGAAAAATCAGGCATACCGTCATAAACAAAAAACCGATCACGGTATTCAGCAAAAGTACATTCCCGAGCACCGCCTCGGCACTTTTCAAATCCTTTTGTCCCATCTTCACAGACACCAGTGTAGAAGCTCCTACTCCCACCAGAGAGCCGAAAGCCGCCGCCAGATTAATAAAAGGGAAAGTCACGGCCAAACCGGCAATTCCCAATGCCCCCACCCCGTGTCCGATAAAAATACTGTCCATCATATTATACAACGAAGCAGCGGTCATTGCTACGATCGCCGGGACAGCATAACGCATCAATAATTTCTTAATATCCTCTGTTCCTAAAGACAGAGGCGATTGTTCCGACATAAAATAAATTTTAAAATTAAACACTCATGCCACCCACCTCCTACTAAAAGTCTTTTTTTTACTTTCTACCTTTCTCCCCGCCTTTACCCTCTCCCTTTCCAGCTTTTACCCTTTAGTTTCTACTCTTCAGCCTTTAGCTTTTAACCTTTAGCCTTTAACTTTTAGCTTCTACCCTCTATCATCTCCCTCAACGCCCCGATCGCCTCCTCTTCCGGGACGGCAGTACGCACCATTTTCCGGCCTTTATACAGGTTTACCTTTCCATTCCCTGCACCGACATAGCCATAATCGGCATCTCCCATCTCTCCGGGTCCGTTGACCACACAACCCATGACAGCGATTTTCAGCGTATTCAGATGTCCGAACGCTGCTTTCACCTTAGCCACCGCACCCTGCAAATCGAACAATGTCCTTCCACACCCCGGACAACTGATAAATTCTGCCTTATACCGACGCACTCCGGCAGACTGTAAAATATTCCGGCTCAATTCCAAAGGGAAAGTCAGGTCCTCTATTTCCGGTGTTTCGATCCAAAGACCACCGGCAAGACGGTCGAGAAAAAAACCGCCCAATTGTGAAGCCGCCACAAGACGGATTCGTTCTTTCTCCTTCCCCGGCACGACAGCCCGGATAATCGCCGGATTAGTCAGGCCGGCCTCCTGTATCCGGCGGAATATTTCCCGGTAAAGGCGATATTCGACAGGCAGTGCCAAAACCAACACCGCTTTCCCATCCTGCCGCAACCGGCCGGTTAAATCGGCATCCAGTTCTTCGGACCGGCAGATCTGCACCAATCTGTACTTGCTATCGATCGTCTGTTCCCCCTTTTTATATGCTCCGACACTGCATAACGGAGAAGCATTCCGGTTATAGACATGAGCCATATCCAGAATCTCCAGAGGTACGATAACCCCTGTATCCGGGGGTAATTTAGTCAATTCCGGTCCCAATGTCCCGGTATAAATCCATTCCGGTGCTTTTATACCGGCATGCAAACGGTCACCATATACCGGATCATTGACCTCACTTACGGTAAAACCGATCCGGTTCATCACCTGTTCGTCCAATACGGTTACTCCCGTCAATCCGGCCACGATACAAGGTTTCGAACACTCTCCTTTCAATGGGGTCCACCCTTTCAGATACTCCGGTTCGGAACAGATCCGGGCCAATTCGCAAGCCACAGGAATCTCGGCTTCGGGTTCCTCGGTCAGGGACACCCGGATCGTATCCCCGATTCCTTCATTCAACAGGGTTCCGATCCCCACTGCCGAACGGATACGTCCGTCTTCACCCTCACCGGCTTCCGTAACTCCCAAATGCAAAGGATAACACATTCCCTCAGCCTCCATTTTCTCCACCAGTAAACGTACGGCATCCACCATAGTCCGGCAATCGCTCGATTTCAGCGAAATCACCACATCTTTAAAGTCACAAGCCTGACACACCCGCAAATACTCCATCGTAGCCTCCACCATTCCCGCCGGGGTATCTCCATAGCGGCTCATAATACGATCGGACAACGAACCATGATTCGTACCGATGCGGACAGCCGTTCCATATTGCCGGCAAACCTCCAGAAACTCCGTAAATTTCTGCCGCAGGATTTCCAATTCAGCTGCATACTCCTCATCGGTATAGGTCAGCTTCTTAAAAGTGGCCCGTTTATCCGCAAAATTTCCCGGATTTATCCTCACCTTTTCCACATAACGGGCGGCAACCGAAGCAGCCTCAGCAACAAAATGAATATCCGCAGAAATCGGAGTCGTATATCCCCGTTCACGCAAACGACGGTGTATTTCCCCGAGCATCTCCGCTTCCTTCACTCCCGGAGCAGTAATCCTCACCAGCCGGCCACCGGCCTCGATAATCCGGATCGCCTGTTCGACACAAGCATCCACCTCCCGGGTCGACGTATTCAGCATCGATTGAACCAGCACCGGTTCTTCCGATGAAAGAACCACATTTCCTATTCGAACAGCAGTTGTTTTCCTTCGCATAATTTTCTTATTAGATCTTCCACGTGATCATACTCTTCATATTCTTCGTATTCCGGGGATTCCGGATATCCTTTCCCTCAGGGGTATAAAGAAAATCCAATTCTTCCCGGAAAACTTCGTACACCTTGTGCCGCACCACCTTCGAAGTTGAATTGACCGTTCCGTTCTGTGCCGTCAGAGGTTCCGGCAAGATCCCGACAACAGCAGGTAACCAGCGTTCAGGAAACATCCCTTCATACATGCCACCCTTACGGAATTTCATCAGTTCCTCATTCAATTTCGTCAGCATCAGCTTACAAGCTTCAACCGTTCCGGGTTCTTCTTCCCGTTGTTTTACATATTCGGTCAGAGCTGTTTTATTCGGAACGATCAGGCCGGCCGTATAAGGCGACTGATTATTGTACAACACACAATAATCGATATAGGGGGATAATTCGGCAATAGCTTCTTCGATTCCTTCGGGGCTATATTTTTCCCCGTCGCCGGCAATCAGCAGTGATTTAAAACGTCCCGATACAAACAACGACCCGTCTTCACCGAGATAACCCCTGTCTCCGGTATACAACCAGCCGTCGCGGATCGTCCCGGCCGTAGACTTCTCATTCTTCCAATATCCTTTCATCACATTCTTCCCCCGGATGACGATCTCTCCCTTTTCCCCTTTCTTCACTTCTGTCCCTGTTTCGTCACAAATCTTCAATTCCAAAGGTTTCACTACCTGTCCCGAAGACCCGAAACGGTAACGTTGCGGACAATTGGAACTAATCACCGGAGAAGCTTCGGACAATCCGTACCCTTGCAACATCGGGATACCCAGGGTACAGTAGTATCTTTGCAATTCCGTATCCAGTAAAGCCCCACCCCCGACAAAAAATTGCAGGTTACCGCCAAAAATTTTCCGGATCTTCGAAAATACCAGTATATCCATCAGCTTCACCACAGGCCACAGTAGCATACGTCCGCCTTTCCCCCGGAAATTTCCCTGACCATGATAGTAATATCCCCATTTCAGTCCCAGTCCGTAAAGTTTCCGGATCAGCCATCCCCGTTGCCGGATACCCGTCTCGATACTCCGCCGGAAATTCTTGGCCAAAGCAGGAACGCTCAGCAACACATGCGGCTTTATCTCTTTCATATTCAACGGAATATTACGCAGATATTCCATCGGTGACTTACCGAAATCGACGGCTGCCAACGAAGCCCCGTTATACATAAACGAATAAATCCCGACGGTATGTGCAAAACTATGATCCCAAGGTAAAAAAAGCAAAATCCGGAAATATTCCGGAATACGGATCAGGGAATCGGATTGCAACACGTTACTCACATAATTCTCATGGGTAAGCATAATTCCTTTCGGCTCGGCCGTCGTTCCCGAGGTATATGAAATATTGGCCAGATCGGCCCCACTAACTGTTACGGCCTGTTTTTCCAACATTCCAGGGTACTCTGTCACCCAACGTTTTCCTTCATCTTTCAGACGTTCGAAAGAATTATATTTTCCTTCCTCAGCCGAAGAATAACGGATGACATAAATCTTTTCGATTTCGGGAAGTTCAGCTTCTATCCGCCGCAAAGTCGCTACATAATAATCCGATACGATCAGGAAACGGGCCCCGGAATGGCGGACACGAAATATCAATTCTTTATCCGTGAGTTTAATACTCAGGGGAACATTCACACCACCGGCATATAAAATACCCAATTCGGCGAACACCCAATCGTTACATCCCTCACTCAGCAAAGCAACGCGATCGCCCTTCTGCAAGCCTCCGGCCAGCAAACCGGCCGCCACATCACCCACTTCCCGGCGAGTTTGCCGATAGGTCACCGACCGATACCCCCCTTCACGCTTTTCCCACAAATAAGCATTTTCCGGAAACTTCAGGCAACTCCGTTCCAGCAAATCGATCAATGTATGCAACTCCCCGTTCTTCATGGGGACAAAGATACAAAAACGTGCGTTCAAGGACAAACTTCAGGGAATAATCTCCCGTTTTCCCAAATGACGGGGACCTTTATGGACAACGATGTCGATAAAAACTTTCACCCGGGCCAATAATTCCCGGACCCGGGTCTTAACACCACTATAGACATCGACATCTTTCGCATTAAAACCGACGGCTTCGATTCCATTCCGCCCGGCAATATACAGGGCTCTCTCGTTATGAAACCGTTGGGAGATGATAGTAAACCGATCCTGTCCGAACACTTTTTTAGCCCTGATCACCGAATCGAGTGTACGTATCCCGGCAAAATCCATTACGATCACGCTATCCGGGATTCCATGGGCGATCAACGCTTTCCGCATCTCAACCGGTTCGTTATAATTCATGCGGCGATTATCTCCACTGACCAATATCCGGCTGATCTTACCGGCCTGAAAGAGTTCCACAGCAGCCGTGATCCGGTAATTGAAATAAAGATTCGGCCGACCACCCCGCAACTTCGGAGAAGTTCCCAACAACAACCCCACCCGATTTTCGGGAATTGTTTCTACCTGATCATACAAACAACTTTCAGTATTATGAATGATAATCCGATTACACAACAGAATCGTACCCAACAATAAGATAAGCCCAAATAATAAAAAGCGGACACAATATTTTATCCATTTCCTGCCTGTCTGTCTTTTTCTCCATATCAATATATATTTTTGCATACTCTGTCACTCACTTAGTATGAAATAACAAATATAAATAAAGAATTCATCTCATCAAATAGCCGAAGAATTTATACCGACTATCACTCAAAAGAGAGTTAATTCGTAATTATAAAAATAATCAAAAAACATGTATAAATTTTGATGTTTATACACATGTTTCCCCTAAATGTAGGTTTATTTTTTCTTTCTATTCCGATTCCGGGTTTTGTGCCGTCAGACCGGTTCGCCTGGAACGGTCCGCTAAGGCTTTCCTTCACTGACCGGCGGAACTCCTCACTGCGTTCGTCAGACACCACCGGTCGGGCGTTCGGAAACCCTAACCGGACCCTTGTTCCCG
>NZ_CFKYFN010000025.1:0-34289 GCF_985060555.1 Odoribacter sp.
GACGAACGTAGTGAGGAGTTCCGCCGGTCAGTGATAGAAAAAGCCAGACGACCGACAGAAGCGACCGGGTCGCCAATTCCGATCACCGAAGACGAATAAGTAACGACAGAATAATTCTACATATATAAGTGTAAATATGTATATCACTGTCGAATCAAATTACCCGATAGGCCAATAAATTTGCTATCAACAGTTCTTACTCTTTATTGTCGAATCTATCAACAACCAATATCCTTTTCGGGTGTCGTTGCGTAAATTGATACCCTCACATTCTTCTAAAAGTTTTCTCAGTTTGGAGATTGTTTTTATCAATTGACTTTCCCAATTTACGTCTGTACTGTTCCAACCGATTTCTAAAAGCAAGTCTTTTTTTACCAATTGGTTAGGATTTTTGCATAGTACTGCTAATATTTTTCCTTCTAAAGTTGACAAAACTTTTTCTCTGCCCTTCATAAACAGTTTATTTGTTAAGGTATCAAAACTTAGCTGTTCTGTCAGATAGCATAAACGGGAACTGTTGTCTCGCAAGACACTTTTAAGTTTTACCACCAACTCTTCCATATTTCCCGATTTCACAATATACACCTTCGCCCCATTATCAAATCCTTTTTTTATATACTCAACATCGGTAAGTGAACTATAAAAAATCAGGGGTATTTGTAAATTTTCGGACTGTATCAGACTTGCAACCTCATAGCCGTTATATACCGGTATATCTACATCCAGAATAACCGCATCGAAAACATTTTGCTGAAATTCGTTCCACGCCTCCTTACCGTCTTTTGCCAATACAACCGCATACCCTTCTTCTTCCAGTTTCTCACCGACTATTTCGCGTGTCAGAAAATCATCTTCCGCATATAAAATTTTACCCAACATACTATAACTTTTGGCCATTTTATAATAAATATTGTTTTCCCATCTTCTTGTTTTCTGCACAAACACTTCTTTTGTAAACATCGGTCATTTTTTACAAATACCAGTCACAAACCAAATCCGGTCTGTCTCATCATTTATTTATCCCCCCTTGTAAAGCATTACACATTTTTTCATTGCCGCAACTAATGACATTATAAGCTTTTTTTAATTCATGTTCCCAATGGGCAACACCCAACGTCCGTACTTCAGCTATTTTCAAATCCACTTTCACTATATTCCATAACTACTACAAAAATATACAAAATTCTACGAAAAATATGTCCGTTATGACTAAATGCCAACCTACTATGTTAAACCATTTTCATACAACCGGTTGTAAATGCCCTCTTTGCCATACTGGCAAACTCTTCCTTACTACTAATTTGTATACAATATTGTCCTCCATAGATAAAAATTTCGTTCTCTGACTCCGAACCACAGAAAAAGTTTTCAGTAGCAACAATCCGTTCATCAGGTAACCGTAAGCACATTAGTAAAAAGAAAGGTTTATAATCCCGACAAATTTGTCTCTTTTAATCTTTACCGTTACTATTTAACCCGCCTTCTCATAACATTTTAACATTAGGGAATAATTGGGAATACCTTTCTTTTGATTTCCCTAAAAAAGTTGTATATTTTTGTAACGATAAGCAATGTTAAACTAAGGAGAAACAGGATGGATGGCTGAAAAACTCTACCAAAGCAAAATAGCCACCCTCCCACTGTTCCTCCAATACAGGAAAGGAGACCGCAAATGTATTGATTTTTTTAGTATAATTTACTACAAGGTGGTGAATGTACGATTTACGAGTAAAATAAAAATATTTCAAAACCAACAATTTAAAAAGAAATGAAAAATAAATTCAGACAAAATATTGTAATTGGAGTAATTGCAATTGTTGGAACAATGGGATATAATCTCAGTATTAATCAAGAAAATGAAAATGTTCGACTTATAACAGGTAATATTGAAGCATTGGCAGAAGAAGAAGGCGGATTGGATTGCAACTACAATCGTCATCCATCGCAATGTGAAATTTATGTTGGCGCCAAAGGTAAAGTCAAATTATTGGGTGGTTCTATAATCAGTGCAGGAGTAGATGGGTATGTAAGATTTGACGGGCAAGTAGCTTGCAGCCGTGGAGGTGATTTTGCCTGTACGCCCATAGAATGCAAAGAACTTTACGAAATTATTTTCTAATCATAATACACAGAGTATCTAACAAATATGAAACAATTTGTTAGATACTACTTACGAATTAAAAGTAAATGTATGAAAGTAACCTATCTCTTCAATTTCATAATATTAATTCTTTTAGGCTCTTGTATATCAAAAGAATTAATAAAAGAAGCTAATGAAAAATTTGTAATAGATATTAATCGGCAGGATAAAATCACAAATTTTTTTAATGCTTATCACACTATTGCTTTGGAAACCACTCCAAACAATTTAATAGGAGGAATTGATAAGATAGTTCTTCAAAACGAACATATATATATTCTTGATAAAAAACAAGCCACCATTTTTATTTTTACCCATAACGGGAAATACCAAAATAAAATAGCCAATCAAGGAAGAGCTCCGGGAGAGTACCTTTCCATTTCCGATTTTGAGGTCTATGACTCTCATGTTTATTGCCTTTCACGAACAAATCAGAAAATATTCAAATATGATACCAACGGTGTTTTTCAAAATACTATACAAGTGAATGATTGGTATGATTGTTTTCATATTCAGAACGATAGTACCATCTATTTATTTTCTGATTATTCAAATAATCAATTATACAATTATGTCGTGTACAATCCTATAACAAAAGAAATTATCAATCGATTAGACAAGTTTAAAAAAAATCAAGGGTTCAGTTTTGAATATTCCCCCTTTCATTGTCTCGATAGTAATTTATTGGTTAGTGAACAATACGAACATACAATCTTTTCATTAACTTCCCAAGAAAAGAAACCTTTATACTCTTTTATATTCAATACCAGTGATCAAATTCCCCCGTTCATATATACTGATAGAGAAAAAACATATCATTTCCTACAAGGGAAAGAGACTCTGAGAAGAATAAAAGGATTATATATTTCGCAAGGGACATTGAATATTGTATATTCTATTTTTTATAAAAATTCCGGGATAAAAGACTTTATTTCAAAAATTGATACAGCAACAAAAGAAGTGAAAACGATAAAACTGGGTGATGATTTTTTTCCAGAATACCCTTTCTTATATAGCGCATTTTGTGTATATCAAGATCAAATAATTTCATATATTCCAGCCCTATTAGCATTGAATGTCGACAAACAATATGGATTAAACCAATTCACTTCAATCTCTTTAAAAGAAACGGATAATCCTGTCCTCATTTTCCACCATCTAAAATAAACTTAAGCAATTTCTCCCAAATAGCATGAAATATGTCATAATAAATTTTCTGTTAGCTTGTTTGTCAATAACCATGGGATGTACTTCCTCTAAAAAAGAAATCAAACAGGTTGTCGAACATTGGATGGGAAAAGAGATTGTTTTTCCATCCAATTTGACCATGAAAATATATGGAAAAGATACTTTAGATTATTCATTACTAAACCATAAGTATAAAATACTCCATTATGTGGATACAAATGGTTGCCATGAGTGCCAATTGAAATTCTATGAATGGCAAAGATTGCAAAAACAAATCGACAGTTTGCAAACAGATATTGCCATTGTCTATGTGGTATTCGCCAAGCATTATCATCCTGTTGAAGTCAGTCAGCAATTGAATCGGTTTGGTACCCCCATCATCTACGATTCTTTGGGAATCATGGACAAGCAAAATAACTTGTCCTTCAATCCACGGTATAAAACCTTCTTATTAGATTCGATGAATCATGTCATAGGAATCGGAAATCCAGTAACAAATAAGCAGGTGTGGGAATGGTATAAGATAAAAATAGGTGACATTCGAAAAAAGGAAACCATAACACAATAAACAAGCCCTGTAATATATCGTGAAAAAACATAGACAGTTATATACATATTTACACTTATAAACCTACATTTGGGGTAAACATGTATATAGATGCGTTAATTAATTCTGATAAGGGAAAAAGTAACCCACTGCCCCGTCCCTGGGAGTCTATAAAAAACTCCCGAAAATTTTAATTTTCAGGAGTTTAATTTTTTGCTTTTTGAACTGGTGAACTCGGCGGGAGTCGAACCCACAACCTCTTGGGCCGTAACCAAGTGCTCTATCCATTAAGCTACGAGTCCGTGTCTTATCTCTAAAGCGGTGCAAAGATATGTACAAAAATAATACTGTGCAAGCTTTTTGTTGTTTTTTTTATGACAAAGTGATTTTTTGTAGAAGATATAACAAAGCAGGGGGAATCATTATTTTATTACTATTTTTGTCTGAGAATATTAGAAGTATGAAAAAGATTTTGAACAATCTCCTTCATCGTCTGAAGGAAGATTCACTGAATAAGCGTGTCGGGAACAGTACCAGGGAGGTAGAGTATAAGGAGAAGAGGGAGATAAAAACTTGTCTGGTGTTTTGGAGTGCCGATACCGATCAGAACAAATGGTTCCGGAAATTGGAATCCGATTTTGCCGGGGTGAAAATGGATAAACTGTGTTTTATTCCGGATGGGATCGAGATGCTGGAAACGGATGATTGGGTGGCGGTACGGAATGCTGATTTAGGATTCGGTGGCAAGATACGGAACGGGCGTTTGATCGCTATGCTGGGCTGTAAATATGATTTGTTTATCGATCTGAATAAGGAAACAACTGCATTAATCAAATTTGTATTACAACATACTCAGGCTTCTTGTATTGTAGGGATGAAAAAGGAGGGAGGAGTGGCCGATATTGTGATCGACGAAGTGACCGAACCTTTCGGCCTTGTAAATAAATTGAACGTAATATTATCGGGGATAAACAAATACTAACATGGACAGACTTATCGGTACAGGAGTGGCCTTGGTTACTCCATTCGACGAACAGCAACGAATAGACCGGGAATCTCTGTACCGTCTGGTGAATTATGTCATCGACGGTGGGGTGGATTTTTTGGTGGCATTGGGAACTACGGCAGAGACTGCGACTTTATCGGCCGACGAAAGAGCGGTGGTGGTACATACGATTCTCGAAGCCAATCAGGGGCGTCTTCCCGTGATTGCCGGTATCGGAGGGAATAATACGGCGGAGGTGATCCGTGAACTTCAAACGGCCACCTGGTTGAAAGCTTGTCAGGGTATACTGAGCATAACTCCTTGTTATAACAAACCGACTCAAAGGGGGCTTTACGAACATTTTAAAGCGATTGCCGCTGCTTCGCCGCTGCCTTTGTGTTTATACAATGTTCCGGGGAGGAGTGGGGTGAATATGGAAGCTGCGACTGTAGCGGCTTTGTCACACGATTGTCCCAACATTATCGCTGTGAAGGAAGCTTCCGGCCGTTTCGATCAGGCTACGGCTATTCTAAAATCCAAACGGGCCGATTTCGCTGCTTTGTCCGGTGAAGATGCACTGTTGTTGCCTCTGATGTCACTGGGATTCGAAGGCGTGATCTCGGTGATTGCCAATGTACTTCCGAACGATTATGCCTGTCTGGTGAAAAGTGCGTTGCAGGGAGATTATCCGACTGCCCGTCGCATCCATTTGGACAGGGCCGAACTTTGTAAAGCTTTATTTGAAGAAGGAAATCCGGCAGGCATAAAGGCTGCTTTACATGCTGCCGGCATTATTCGTCAAAATACCCTGCGTTTACCTTTAACTCCGGTGAGTGACGCTCTTTATAATAAAATCATCGGACTGTTGAAACTTCATTAATCGATATAACCTGGATGAGAACGGTCCTCCCGTTTTCTCAGGTTACGTTTGTATCGGTAAAAGGCGATTCCCAGAATAATCAGGATCGGTAAAAGGAAATTGATGTACTTCAACACTTCCCGGCTGGTGTCTCCGACAGGTTCCAGTACCGGGAAGGTGGTGAATTTATTTCGCAACTGAATCAGCCCGGAATTGTCTGCCAGCCATTCGATAGAATTTAAAGCAAAAGTGATGTTGTCCGTATGGCCGTCGATAGCCGACTGGTTGATCAGGAAATCGGCATCGGTGATGGTGACGATGGCACTGTTGTTATCGTCGTTCGTCAGTAAGGCTGCGACGATATTGTGCGGACGGTTGAAATCGCGCTGGGTCCATTGCTTTTCCAGATCGAAACATACCGGAGCTTGCTGCACTCCCGAAATGGAGGAACTTTGTGCCAGAGGAGTGAAAATATAAGGCGTCGGGGTTTTGATCTGTTCTATACTGCTGGCAAACATGAGTAGCATGGACCGTAGGCCGTAGGTAATCGTATGCTTGCTGAAATTGGTGATCACCGGGCAATACGGGAAACTGACACTACGCTGGAATTTCAGATAACCGTATTGTTGTTCGAAATTACATACCCCGCAATTATTGTCGATGATAAAGTCGTTCCTGATTTTCAGTCCTTTTTTCTCGAGCATATCTTCCACGCCTGTGGAATTGATGTATCCATTGTTCGGATGATCCAACAGTCCGATTGCATGATTCAAAGCGATGAAAAGCCGTCCGCCTTTGGAAAGAAATTTTTCCAGTTGGGCGATTTCATAGGGGGAAAAGTTGTCTTTGGGATTGATCAGGCAGAGTACATTACAATCTTCATAAGTGTTCAGATTCAGATCTACAACCGTAATGTCCGTCAGATGAGATAGTTCGTCGACCAGTTCCGACATTAAGTTAAGGGTCGTTTCGCCGTGTCCGCGAACAAAACCGATCCGGGGTTTGATGGTATCGGAGGCTTGTTTCAACATCCGGGTAATTTCATATTCAATGGGTGTATTGAATGAAATGTTGGGGAGTACGGTCTTGTTGTTGCCGATATGAAATACAGCTCCGCAATAAATTTTCTGGATTTTCTCCAGATCCCTTTCCCGGATCTCGTTGAATGACGGGATAATTCCTTCCTGGGTCGCTTTAAATTCCTTTTCTGTGTTATCCGGGTAAATGGTGTTTATCGTAAAACTGACATTACTGAGAGATTTATATTCCTTCAGCAATGAACGGAATTCTTTTACCAGTTTTTTCGTATCCTGGGGCAGATCTTCGGTGACATAAAAATCGACAACAATGGGTTCGACGTTATTACGGATACTGGTCTTGCTGACTTTACTCAGGGAATAACGTTTGGTTTTGGTAAAATCCCAACGGAAAAAAATGAAAAAAGAGAAAATATTCACGAGTAATATTACTGTGAGAATGGATATAATATCTTTTATAATTTTCTTCATACAGATCGTGACATTGTAAAGATTGAAATATTAAAATCGGCTCTTACATATGAAAAACTTCGATAAAGCCAGAAAAACCGTGATGACCGATCCGAAATAAATAATATCCCGGGAATCCAGTATGCCTCTTGACAACGAATCAAAATGTTCTTCCATAGAGAGATAACTGAATAGATCTGCAAAAATGCCGGTCCCGATCTGTTCAGCAAACATGCCGAATAAAAATTGGAAACACAAACCGATACCGAGGCTGATGAAAAAAGCCGATACGGCAGTACGGGACAAGGAAGAGGAGAAGATGCCGATACAGATATAACATGCACTCATCTCGATCAGGCCCAGATAGCCTAAAAGGACTGCTCCATGATCCACCTCTCCTAAGAAAGAGAGCGTAATATAATAGGGTAGTGTCAGGGCCAATGCCAGTGTCGTGATAATTAAATTGGAAAAGAATTTACTACAAAGCAGGTCGGCTGTTTTTATAGGCTTGGTCAGCATTAATTCGATCGTTCCGTTTCTTTTTTCGTCGGCAATACTTTTCATGGTGAGGGCTGGAATCAGAAAAAACTGTGTCCAGTTGATAATACCGAATACCTGCATCATATTGGCCTGTCCGATGTATAAAAGATTATTACTGGAAAGCCATGAAAAAAATCCGCAAACACAGAAAAACAGGGTATACCCGATATAGATACTCCATGAATTGAATGTTGTGGCTAATTCTTTATGAACGAGTATTTTAACCGTATTCATAACCATTTTAATTTTTAGTTACCTGGCGGAAGATATCTTCCAGACGAGTTTCCACGGGAGTCATTTCGCTGATATACCAGTTATTTTGGCAACAAATATCGAAAATCTTTTTCTCAATTTCAGTAGCCCGCTCACATTGGATTTCAAAATGATGCGGAGTGGAGGAAATGATGTTTTCCAGTTCCGGAATCAATGCCAGTTCGTTGTAGATATCTTCGTCTTCTCCGCCCTGAATACAAATCTTCAGTAGCTTGCCTTTATCGGATTTGTTGCGCAGTTCGGCAGAAGTTCCGTCAGCGACGATTTTTCCTTTATTGATGATCAGCACCCGGTCACAGGTCGCTTCGATCTCTGCCAGGATATGTGAACTCATGATCACCGTTTTTTCCCTGCCGATATTTTTGATCAGTTCCCTGATTTCGACGATCTGATTCGGATCGAGTCCGGTGGTCGGTTCGTCGAGCAGCAATACCTCCGGATCATGGATCAACGCCTGGGCCAATCCTACCCGCTGGCGATAGCCTTTGGATAACTCCCGGATGGTTTTGTGTTTTTCATTGTCCAGGCCACACATCCGGATCATGTCCATGACTTTGGGGATGATCTTATATTTGGGAATATTGTGTACCCGGGCGATGAAATCCAGAAAATCGATCACATTCATCTCTTCGTAGAGTGGATTGTGCTCGGGTAGATAACCGATGATTTGTTTGATTTTATAGGGGTTTTTATGGATGGAATATTTACCGATACGGATGTTTCCATAATCCGGAAATAGAAAGCACGACATGATCTTCAGGGTGGTGGTTTTACCGGCACCGTTCGGTCCCAGAAATCCCAGAATCTCTCCTTTTTTGACTTCGAAGCTCACAGAGTCTACTGCTTTCTGATAGCCGAAAGACTTTGTCAGATTTTCAACCACAACATCCATATTGCACCTTTTTAGTAACCTTTTGTTCGACACGAAGTATTATCGTGTAACAAATATAATCAGGAAGCGACTAATCGGTGAGGGTTTAACAATCTTTAACCGCAGATTTCCTGTGGATTTTGCTAAAGCGGGAATTGACGCGAATTTTATTTTTGTGAAATTAAATGAGCGTTTAGGATTTTAAAGTTTTCCTTCTGTGTTTTTAGTCCGTAAAGAAGAGGTCCTTCCTCCGGGATTAAAAATATTTTAATGCAATAAATCCAGTATCCTCCACCTTAAATCACCAAAAGTGTGCTTTTCCGTTTTCCCACGTAAAAATCCGTTCTTCCTGTCCCAGGGTATGGTTGCGCAACCAATATAATCCGTTGCTGGGGACGTCGTCGTATTCGATGTAAGTGCCGGTAGCTGTTTTTATGCCCATAGAAATCCATCCTTGGGGGAAATCATAATAAAATAATTCATATTGATTATCAGGGAAAATCCCATTGGCATCATTCCGCGGGAGATACCGGATTTGTGATAAGGCCACAGGTTTACCGAAATCCATGCCCACCCATTCCGGAATCATACACATACTGAGCGGGTCCGGATCGAAGAGTTCGTTTGTTTTAGTCGAATCCATTCCGATGATTTTTCCTTTTATTTCTTGCTTGTGCTTATCGTAAAAGCGAAGGTCCGACAGATGGGCCCTCCAGGCCTCATTGGCTACGAATCGCCAGTACCTGTAAGACAAAGTGGTATCGATCGGAATAAATTGATAGCGATAATCGGGCTTGTGGCGGATCGTGCAGATGGAATGAGGAGATTTGAAATCCGGATTGTCGGCGGCTTCGAAATGTGAATCGATAAAAGCGGAGTACCAATAGTCGCTTTCTCCTCTGTTAGGATATTTCCTGACGAGCTTCATATACTGTAAAGAGTCTTTGTTGGCAATAATCGGATGTACAGTTCCGTCAGAGTATAATATGAGAGGAGGAGCAAAGGGGACCATTTCTTTTTTGTTTGTATAATGAACCGGCAGGTAGACAATATCTTTTCCCATTTTGGGAAAGATAATCTCCTGTCCGGCGGGTTTGCTGCAGGCAATGGGCTGCCAGCTTAAATCGTTGAAAATAGCGAGATAACCGTGTCGAATATTCCTGATCCCCGGGGCTGACAATCTGATTTCGGAAGTAGGGATATAAAGGTCTGTGACGTCTTTATTGAAGGGATCGAGAAAAAAATAGGGAACATATTCTCTTTTCCCCGGTTTAGCTGTCGGATTATGTGAATAGGTCCGTCGGTAAATTTTGGGTGCTTTATAGATTCCCACCTGATATACCTGGGTGGAGTTGATTCGGGGATCGATAGCGGTAGCCCAATAGTGACGACCGTTTCGATTTGCGAAATGGGGAATAAAATCGATTGCAGACGGTACGCCCAGTATCCGTAATACAAACAAATTGGCTTTACTGGTCGGGATGCAGTCTGATTTAAAATTCTTTAAATCGGGTTCCGGGATTTTTTTGTCTAACATGAATAGAAAAGTGCGAAATCTGTTTTCGATTTGAGAGATCGAGTGACGAAAATTATCGTAATAAGTCGAGTAGGTTTCCAGGTTCTTTTGCAGAGGAGAGATTGAATCGCGCCAATAATCGAGCGGTTCGTTTTCAACCCGGTAAGGCAGGAGATATTCCTTGAAATTTTCGAAATCGACACCTTCATTCCAGGGCCGGGTTTGCCATTGGTTAAAAGCGAGTTCGATTTGATGGATCAGAAAATCGGCTTTTATGTATTTGACATCTTCTTGTATATCCAGTTGTTGCCTATAGCCGATATGATTGAAGGGGACCATTTGGATGATTTTTTTTTCATAATAGGGACAATTTTTGAGTAAACCGAGTTGCTCGTTATAGGATTTCATGTATGGACCGCCGAAGGTATAATGACCGGGCATATTCTCGATCAGAAAGATACTTGCTTTCAGTTTCAGGCTGTCGGCAGGATCTTGAGAATAATGGTCGAGTACTTTTTCCAGTTCTGCCCTGTTCGTACCGCTGTAATCCAGTACAGCTTTCAGACGGGAAGAATAGTTGCTGCAGCTATAGGCGGTCACTAACCAGAGAAGTATAATTGTCTTTTTTTTCATATCGTTCGGTTTTACCAAAATCTGATTTTTCCATTTTCATAAGTAAACAGGCTACCGTTTCTGTTTCGGGTTCTGTCTTTTACCTGAAAAAGGGCTGATGAGGGGACTCGATTGAATTCGATGACATGGTCGGTAGCGGTTGTTACTCCTGCTGTTTGCCATTGGCCTTCGTCAAAATAACATAGCTCGTATTCGTGACCGACACAAATGTTCTCGCCGTCGTTGAAGTTCAGATAAACGATCTCCGAAACGGATACCGGATGGCCGAAATCATAGCCGAACCATTTCCGGATGGCCTTATTGCTAGCGGGGTCGTGGTCGGTCAGATTACGATAGAAGGTCGTGTCCGGACCGATAGGAACGCCATGAAGTGCTTCGCCTGAAGAGTCATAGAAATGGAGTTCGGCGAGATTCGAAATTCCGAACTGTGGACTGATCCGCCAATAGCGTTTTTTATAATGCTTGTCGGGGCGTATGGTATCCTGGTAATAATAAGGTGATTCCTGGATGGTAAATACGGTGTCAGCGTGGAGAAAAACACTGTCGTCTGCGCATTCGATACGGGCATTCTTCAGGTAATATCCCATATAATCGGTTTCGGCGGAATAGGGTTGTAACCTCCTGATATGCAGAGCTTGCAAATGAGTTTTATCAGTTCGGAACGGTGTAATTTGGCCGTTATTGTTCAGTATAAACGGTGGGGCGAAAGCTTGTATCCGGTTATCGGGATAATATACCGGTAAATAGATACAATTTCGTCCCAGTTTGTTGAAATATCCCTTTCCCTTTTGGATAGGGCTATAGGCTACAGGCTGCCAGGTTACATCATCGTAAACTGCCAGATAAGCATACTCAGTATGGACGGTTGCCGGAATATCGATACTGATGTCTGCCGTATGCAGATAAAGATCGGTAACATCTTTATTGAAAGGATCCTTAAAAAAAGGAGGGACATATTCCTTGGTCTCCGGCAGGGGATTTGAGGAAAAGGTTTGCCGGTAGATTTTACCGATTCGTAAATTGGCTATAGAACTCGTATTGATATGATTGATCCGCGGGTCTTGGGTGTAAAGCCAATAAGTGACTTTATCCTGGCGTCGCTGGATAGCTGAAAAGTCGGTTGCAGCCGGAATACCGGCAACCCTGTATTGTATCAAAGAGGCTTTTGTATTGTTCGGGTCCAACATTAGCAGATTGTAGAGTTCCTTGTCGTTTTGTGGAGGAAAGGAAGAAAAATTCTGTTTTGCCAGATATTGATTAAGGGCCTGGATGGAATGCCGGCAATCGTCGTAGTAACATTTGGCATATTCGATGCTTTGCCGGAAGGTGGAATCCAATAGGAGTGTGCTCAGTTCTTCGGGCATTTCACGGCCGATCCGGTAAGGCAGAAGATATTCACAAAAAGTTTCGAAATCGATATGAGCGAGCCAGGGGCAGGAAGTCTTTAAGGCAAAAACGGCTCGAATATGCCGGATTAAAAAGTCGGCTTTTATCTGTTTGATATCCTCAACCGGTGTAAAATCGGGACACAAACCAGGATGTTCTGCCGGATAAGTCAAAAGTATTTTCCGGGTGAGAGGTGACAGGTTTTTCAGCGTATCCAGCCGTTTTAAATAAGATTGAAAGTCTTTCGGTGAGGGGCTCCAATGACCGGGCATGTTTTCAATCAGGAAAAATGCAGCTTTTAAGTACAGACTATCCGATGGATTTTGAGAGAAATGATGTAATACCTTTTCCAGTTCCTGGCGGTTAGAGCCGCTTAGACTCAATGCTTTTTCCAGACGGGGATTATCGTTTCCTGTCCGATTACAGCTTATCCATATAAATAAGCAACATCCGAAAATCCAGCCTGTTCTCCAACTTTTGATTGGCATATTCTTTTATCCTTTATGTTTTTCATTTCAAATATAAACAAAAAAAAGTTTTTTTACGTTTCCAAATGAAAGCTATTGTTTTTAATCGGTTATCATGCGATTTAATTGTCTAAATAAGCTTTGAGGATTTGAAAATTATCTTCGCGTGCCTTTAACCGTAAAATACTTTCGCATCATTTGAGATACAATATAAATCAACAGGCTCCAGTATTTTATACCTTTTTATTAAATTTTCATTCCAATTCCAAAAAGTATCTTGGTAAAGACGATCATTTCTTTGTTATGTAGGCTAGTAATAGTTATTTGGCAGAATTATTTATTGTTCTTAAATATAGATTCCAAAGTTTTTCATTTTTTATTGGGTTTCCAATAATTAAGACCCGATTATCTTGATTAAGTAAAAATGTTTGATATTCTATTTGCTCTGGAAAATTGTTGATTTTATTGATATTATTTTTGCTGTCATAAAATATAGGGTAATCGAATTTATTTTTTTTACATATGATATCAATTTTTTTGGGATTAGGAGTTTGCACAACAAAGATAAACGATAAACTATCGGTATATTTTTGACTTTCTTTAATTAATTTATACCATTCGTATAACTGGAGTTTACATTCTGTACATGCTGTGGAATCAACATATAAAAGAATTTTATATTTCTTGTTGAGTAAATAATTACATGCAGTATCTTTACCCATGATTTTTGATTGGAGTGAATATGGAAAAATAATTTCTTTATTTTGCCATTCTTTTACTATTTGAGATATTTCTTTATTTGTATAACCACATGAAATACAAAGAAAAAAAAGGAATATTTTAAAATATTTTAATTTCATGATTCAATTATCGTTTAATAAATTAAAAATTTTCTTTTGTGCGTGTTGAATCCTTTGTAAAAATTGTGTATCACTACTATTATGAAGGTATTCCAAAATATATTGTTCAGGATAATAGGGTTTGCTACTATGATCATTGAATTGTTGCTCAATGTCCATATAGCAATTAAGTTCTTGAATGGCTTTTTGCGTTGGGATAGGTTCTGGTAGATGTTGAAATATTTCAGAATTGTATTTGCCACATGGATTTATTGCTGCATATTTTATTATATTTTCGAATTGTTTGTTGGTATGGAAAGTTATTGGTTTGTATGTTTGACATACAAATGCTTCTTTTTCTTGTAAACAATTTTTCGCAGGATTACGTCTTGACGGTTTTTCGATGGCGACAAATTTATTACTCATGTTATGTTTCCATATTGTTTTTTGTAAACAAGATGCTATATAAGGATAATTGTTAGCATCATATTCAATGCTGATTTCTGCTTGAGTGAGAAAGGGGGGATTTGCCCTTTTTAGATTTGTCAATAATATTAAATTGTATTCAATATTATCAAACTGTATTTTTTTTAAACGTCCTTGACAAATTGTGAGTGTCCCATTACAAAAAATACGTGTATTGGAGGGAAATGCATCTTTTTTTGTTTGAAAAGAAAAAACGTAATTTTCATTTTCATATTCGATCAAGTGGTAATTGTAACTGGAATTTTGAAAGAATAAAGGACCGAATTTTAATGTTGCTCTAATTAATGTAAATATTTTTTGGACACCAGCGTCGTAGTTTATAACTGAACCATTTATTGCGATATGATGTAGTGTATCAGAACCGTTAGGTTCTAAATTATAACTTCTGGCCGTGTATTCAGGTACGAATGAAAATTTGTAATTCAAATCCCATTTACCTTTCGCTTTTGTATTTCCGGTAGTAAAAAAATAACCATATTCTTTTCGTAATTCTACTGCTTTATTTTTACATTCTGTAATTTTCATATACAGCCCTCTACCATATATAGAATATGTATGGCCTGTTGGATGAGATTTCAGATAACTAGCTGCTTTTTTTAAAATTTTAGTTGGATGAATTCCTTTTACATTGGCTTCGGTTAATAAATATTGTTTTTCTTGAAGTGTAATTGTTGTGTCATGCAAAAGTTCGGAAATAGGTATAAGAACTGAATAATAGCCTAGTGCTTGTAATTGAACAGAATCTTTAGAATTAAAATTTTCTATATTGATTATGCACTCACCGTCCTCATTGGTTGTCTCAAGTAAGTATTTTGTACTATTTTGTAATAAATATACTCCAGGAAGCCTTTGCTTTTGAGAATCTATTACTCTTATGTTTATGGATATTGGACTTGTATTCGACCCAAAACAAATGAGATTATTTCCCAATGTACACAGAAGAATTGTGAATAAAAAAATTGATTTCATAAATCATTTAAATTGAAACGGTAAATAATCATTTGCTCGTTATCATAATCCAATGGACCTGAAGCATAAAACCAAGGAGATATGTATCCTAGGAATGTGAAATTTTTAGGAGTTTGATAATCTGCAATTAAACAGTTTTGTTGGTAAACCTGTAATCCATCATAAGGAGAATGTTCCCCTTTTCTATAAGTTCTAAAGACTAGATCATGATGTGGGTCTATTACTATTGAGTGATAATAACCGAATTTATTTCTATCCTTGGAAAAATTATGTGAAGCATCATTTAAAGTAAAATATT
Source organism: Odoribacter sp. (assembly GCF_985060555.1). Classification (NCBI taxonomy): domain Bacteria; kingdom Pseudomonadati; phylum Bacteroidota; class Bacteroidia; order Bacteroidales; family Odoribacteraceae; genus Odoribacter; species Odoribacter sp. The sequence continues at coordinate 15,485 of NZ_CFKYFN010000025.1, forward strand.
GCTTATAATTTTGATTCATGTCTTTTCCTGCAATTCCAAAAGAAGTAATTGTTGTATCGCCTAAATTCATACAATATATAAGAGAATCTGCTTCATAAGAATAGAGAAATCTTTTTTCATAGGTGTCAAATAATGAAAACTTGAAATTAACAAGATTTTTTTGTTTTTGGTATATTAGAGGGTAGTTGCAAATTAGTTTTTCAACTTTTCCACTATCTATGGATAATAAAGCCATAGTTAAATTTTCACTATAATATAATCCAGTGTTCTTACCTTCATAACCATTTATATATTTTGTGTCTGAACTAACTGGGAATAATAGATAATTTTCTCCCCATTGGCGAAGTCTGTTTTTTGTGTACTCAACCTCATACAATCCAGTATCTTCGGGTTGAGGGTTTTTTAAAAGTTGTTTTAATGATTTTTGTGAATTCCAGTTTATCCGATATTGATTGATTTTTCTAAAACAAGAGTCTAAAAGGAATAAATTCCATTGCTCATCCATTATGAAAAATCTGTTGTTTGTAATAGGAGTTATTTGGTCGATTCCTAACACTTCATTTGGGCCTCTTCCTTGGCTTAATTTTGAGGTTATATAATGTCCTTGGTTATCGTAAAACAGAATAGAACTAAGGGTTCTGTCTGAGAATCCAATTTTATCATTATAAATGAAAAACTCCCCTTCCATTGAAGATTCTTTCCCATCTAATTTTAGGGTATCTAGTTGTAATATTCCTGTTGCTTTTAGATTTTGACAAGATAAATTTTTAATAGTCTTGTAGTTTATTTTATGTTCATTTTTATATTCTGGTTTTGAACAAGCAATTAGAAATGGTATTGTTATAAGTGTAAAAAATAATATTTTCATGACTTTTTTTTTAAGTTAGAAAGGAATACTTTCCTTTCTAACAAATTTTACTATTCACAATTACTTTGCCAATTTTTACATAACACCGTTGTTGATCCTTTATAACAATTTCTGCGTAAAGAGAGGGCGTTAGCTCCAGTACATCTTGCACTACCTCCATCCAGATCTCGGCATCTGCAATAAAAATAATTTGCTTCTTTAAATGAAAAATCAATATTTACATCTATCTCACCGGTTGCCAAAGCTTCAATATTAGCTACTCCTAAGCTAAAATTCGATTGATTTTTTTTAAGACTAAAATTGATACCAGTACTTACTAATATAGCAAGTAATAGAATGAAGCCTATTTGAAATAATTTTTTTTTCATATTTTTTCTTTTTTGTTGGTTATTGCTTTTCTATTTGCGATAATGATAAATAAATTTTTCTACATGGCAGCCTCTCTTTCTTTTTTAGGGGGAGGGTGGGGACGGAGACCGATTTGGCTTGGGAAGATGGTCAGCTCCGTCCTTTGCTCCCGGGTTAAACGTCGGATTATACTTGTGGAGTGTAATCTGATTGTTAATTTTTATCACGTGCTTGAAGCAGTTATTCGATTACATTTCCGCACAATTTTAATTTCATTATTCCGCTGTCTATATTACACACAATGTCGATGTTCTTCAGAAAATGACCCAGGGAATTCGGGTCGAAGGTGATTTTAATTTCACCTGTTTCTCCTGGGGCAACCGGACGTTTTTCCCATTCGGCCCCGGTACATCCGCATGATGGACGGACGTCGCGGAGCAGGAGGGGAGTCTGACCGGTGTTGGTGAAACGGAAAGTCACTTTCCGTTTCTCTCCGTAGCGAATGGTTCCTGATTGCAGGGTGTCCCGCTCAAAACGGATAGTCGTTGGCAACGCATTCATCGCTTGCATATCGTAATCCGGCTGAAAGATGAAAAAGGCGGAAACGATGCAACTTAAAAGTAGTAGAAACAGGCTGACTGTCCAATATATTTTTTTTGGTTTCATCGTTGTGTATTTTCATCGGTGAATTGATTCAGTTGTCCAAAACTAGTTTCATCAGACAAGTTTGAGGTTCATGTCCGATAGCATAAAGAACATTTTCAGAAACATCTACGGTGATATGCGTTAACGGTGTATCCAAGGCATAAGTTTCGAGTAAAGTGCCTTCCCAATCGAATACCAGTAGCTGGCGGCATTGTTGGAAAGTCCTGGGGTTTTCGCGATAAGTATGCCCTGAGTAGATCGCATATACTTTTTCAGAGGTGACCGTGATGTCGGTGAAACCGAAGCGGTTATCACGCGAATAAGCTACGTCGGGCACCGTTTTTTCGGTGATATATACCCGGGGATGGTGGTAGCAATAGGCTTTGATGCGATCGATATGGTCGCCGGTGATCCGGCAAAATTCAAGATTACCGCTATACATATCGCCACAGACAAAATACCGGTTGTCGGGACGTACTTTCAGTACGGTGCTGGCGTATAAAATCGCTTTAGTGTCCTCGCGCAGAGCCGGATAGACCGGGTGTTCCGGATAGGATAAATGAAAACCGAATGTTTTTGTGTCCAGATCATACAACAGATAACGCCCCTGTGTGTAGAGGCCTGTTGCGATAATATAATTGCCGGCCCGTATAGCCCGCAAGGTATTTAAACTATCGGGTAGCTGTATCACCGAAGAATCACTTGCTCCGGATCGCGTCCGCAGACTTGTATGCCGTTCGAGTAGCCGGGAGGTCCTGAAGTTGAAACTGGATAGTGTTACCGGAGTTTCATTATTGGAATTATTCAATGGGATCGCCTTGGTCGTATTGTTGTCCAAATAGCTAAGGAGAATCTTCTGACCGTTACTGACCATTTCCGAAACATGACGGGTTTCCCAGGATTGAAGTCCGGAAATGAAACTGCTTTGTAATGCTTTACCGGCTTTCGGTATCTGATGAGCCGAAGGAACCTCAGATAAGTTGGATTCGTTGCAGGATGATATAAAGAATAGGATCGTGGATAAAAATAGTATGTTTTTCATGGTTTAATCTGCTTTCATGTGAATTCCTATATATTGTATTCTATTGTGGGCACAGAAACCTCGAGCTTCGGTACATATTCGTAATATTTCTGGATTTATCGTTTCTTCGTATGCTAAAGCTTCTATATTTTTTAACGCGATTGTGTTTCCATTTTGATAAGTTTTTATATCAAATATTGAACTTAGAATCGAAAAAATTGTAATTAATATTACAAATATTATTAGTCTCTTTTTTGTTTTCATGGTTATTATTATTTTTACCTAACAAACGTATAGTAAATCTTCGGTGTTAAAAAAGAATTCAATAACTATGTTGTCCTAGTTTTGTCCTTTGTTTTGTAAAAGAATGTTAATTATGAGGATGCGTAAATTTTATATTTTATCTTGGGGGGTGATGGTGTTACTCTTCATTGTGTTGGCGTGTACCTTGATAAAACTATACGTGGAGAAAGAGACAAATTTAATTGAGACATTGAAAAATGGCCTTGAGAAGAATATTGATATATATAATCAAAGGACAATGAATGACACTGGAAATATTCTTTCTTTTTCATTGGATCACATCATAGTTTTTAGAGACCGACAAAAATTTGTTTTTTCTTTTAAGTCGGAAATGGAGGCGAAAAAGATGAGTGTCTGCGCTCTGTATGATATCCGTGACACAGCTTTGTGGACGTTGTGGGGATTGGATTCTTCATTTTGCAGGCAGATGGATAAGGAAGCGGTTAGTTATATGTTGGAATTACAGGATAGTACGGGAAAGGTAATCGATGCTGTAAAGCAGGGGTTTAATAAAATTCCCCGGGGAAAAGAGGATTTTTCCATGCCCTTGGGATTATTGGAGAAGCATATTATTAGAGCTCGTTTCGGTTTACCTGTAGGGGTATTTCTTTATGATGAGTGGCCGATGGTTTTGTTTTTGGTAGCTTCGGCTTGGATGTTGGGATTGATCTTTTATTGGCAACACTATTTGGTACATAAAGAAAAGCGGATCCGGCAGCATGAGGAATTGAATATTCAGACTGTGAATCACGATATGAAGTCACCGGTTGGAATTGCCGGGACATACTTGGGTTTGGTGGACCGGGAGGGGATAAGCGGTTTGACTTCGCAACAGCAAAAAAATTTCCGGGTAGCGCAGGAAGCCATCGGACGTTTGGAAATTTTGGTAAAAAAGATGTCGGTAAAACTGGTGAATGAGAGGGGATTGGTATTGAACTATGAGGTATTTGAATTACCGGTATTGGTACAGGAAGTATGGAGAAGTATAGAAGGAGAGATTCCGGATCGGAAGGCAGTACGGTTTTCGGTTTTATGTAGGCTGAAGGGAGATCCGATGATTTGTGCAGATCGCTTGCAATTGGGACGTGCGTTGGGGAATTTACTCCGGAATGCGGTGAAATATTCCAGAGAAGAGGTCGGGATTGTGGTCGGATGTGTCCGAAAAGGGACGAGATTATGGATTTTTGTAAAGGATAATGGTTATGGGATTGAGAAAGCAGATCAGAAACATATGTTCGAGACGGGCTATCGTTCGCCTTCCGTGGAACGCAGGACGGAGGGAACAGGACTGGGATTGAGCTTTGTTAAAATGGTAATGTCGGCACATGGAGGAAGAATAGTCTACCGGACCCGGGAAGGAGGGGGAAGCCGTTTTGTCTTGATCATGAAAAGTAAACAGAGATGACAACGATTCATTTATTATATGTGGATGATGAAGAAAACTGGTTGAATGCAGTCGGACAGATCTTGCAAACCGGGGAGTTTGTCGTAGATACGGCCACTGACGGGGAAATGGCGTTGCAGAAAATGGCTGAACAGCGGTATGATATGATTCTGCTGGATGTTCGCTTGAAGGAAGAAAACGGTTGGGAATTGGTACGTAGATTTAAGCAGGTCCAACGGGAGGTGGCTGTAGTGTTGTTTACTTCGGATTATGAAGTGGAGAGGTTGACCGATGTTTTTGGGGTCGGTGTAGAAGATTATTTGGAAAAAAGCAGTGATATCGGGATATTAGCCAACCGATTAAAGGCCTTACATTATCGTTTTGTGAAAAGTCGGGAACAACAGGAGTGTTACCGGATTGCTTCCGAAGTATTTTTTCGTGTGAATGCCGGAATCTTGGTTGTAAAGGGGAAAGAACGTTATCTGAAATCGAATGAAGCTTGTCTTTTGAAGTTATTGTGTCGGAAAATGGGAACGGTGGTGAAGATCGAAGAGTTGTATGCAGGAATTTGGGGAAAAGCTATACTCTTCGATTCTAAGGATAAAGCACTCCGGAATCTTGTATCAGAGTTGAGAAAGACCTTGGAAGGTACTGGGTTAGAGATTAGAAATAAACGATTTGCAGGATATTGTTTGAAGGGAGAATAAAAAACGGAAATTTATTCCCCCAGTCAGATTGCTGATTGGGGGAATATCGGTTCTTATTGCATAAACGAGCGGTCGGAGGATTCGCGGACGATCAGTTCGCTGTTGATCACTTCCTCGCGGATTTGTGCATGTTTGGCGTCGAGGATTTGTTCGAAAAGAAGCTCGGCAGCCGTTTCGCCGATCTTTTCGGGAAATTGGTTGATGGTGCTGACCGAAGGGGTCATATATCGGGAACGTTTGCTGTTGGAGAAACCGAAAACAGCTACTTCTTCCGGTATTTTCAATCCTTTTTCTTTTATTGCTTCGATTGCTCCGATGGCCATATCGTCATTGATTCCGAAAATGGCATCCGGCATATTTTTCATATTCAATAACCGTTGAGTGGCCTCTTTGGCTGCTTTTACGGAGAAGTCTTCACATCTGACGATGTAGTCGGTATTGATTTCCAGTTTGTTCAGCGTCATGGCTTTCAGATACCCTTTCATCCGGTTCTTCCCGATAGAAAGTTGTTCCGGGCCGGTTAGCAGGGCGATTCTTCTGGCTCCGCCATGGATGAGATGTTGTACGATTTTGAAAGCAGCATCGGCATCGTCGGCAACGACTTTAGAGACATCCAGTTCTTTCGCAGTCCGATCGAATAATACCAAAGGCACGCCCATATCCTGAATCTGTTTGATATGTTCGTACGAAGTGGTGGCTTTAGAAATAGACAGAATGATTCCATCACAACGGTTGGCCAGAAATATATCGATGTTTTTCTTTTCTTTTTCGAAAGTTTCGTTGGAAGAAGCTACCAGTACATTGTATCCGTATTTATCGGCAACATCCTCTATCTTTTTGACAACGGTGGCGAAAAAGGTATTCACAATCTGAGGCACCACCACGCCGATCGTGTTACTTTTGTGAGTCTTTAAAGCCACTGCTATGGGATTGGGTTTGTAGCCCAGTTCTTTGGCCAGGGCCTGCACGGTTTTACGGGTTTGTTGGCTGATCTCAGGATTATCTTTCAGCGCCCGTGACACTGTAGATACAGAGATATTTAGTTTTTCTGCTAAGTCTTTGATTGTGATGGCTTTCTGTGTCATATTCCTAAGTTTTAATGTTTATTTTTTTTCTTCTTGTTTGAGTTTAGGATAAGCGATTCGGGAATGGTAGATGTTAGTCAGCATTTCGATAAATACCTTTTTCACCGTTGCAATGTCTTTAAAAGTGATGTCTGCATTGGCATAGCGCCCGTCCTGTAGTTGCCCGTCGATGATATTGTTGACTACTTTCGTGATATTTTCTTCGGTCTTGTCGACCAGCGTACGGGAGACTGCTTCTACGGCATCGGCCATCATAACTGCGGCACATTCCCGGCTGACCGGATCCGGTCCGTCATAAGTGAACAGCGATTCGTCGATTTCCCGGTCAGGATATTTGTTTTTAAAAGAATTGTAGAAGTATTTTACCTTGCTTTTTCCGTGATGGGTACGGATAAAGTTGATAATACCTTCGGGCAAATTATACTTCTTGGCCATTTCGACTCCTTTACGGACATGGTCGATGATGTGCTGGGCACTGACATCGAATTCACACTGGTCGTGTGGGTTGATTCCCCCGCTTTGATTTTCGATAAAAAAGATCGGATCGAATGTTTTACCGATATCGTGATAAAGAGCACCGGTACGGGTGAGCAAAGGATTCCCGCCGATCCGGTAAATAGCTTCCTCGGCCAGATTGGCGACCATCAGCGAATGCTGGAAGGTACCCGGAGCTTTCTTGGTCAGGTTGCGCAAGGCCGGATGATTCGGATTCGAGAGTTCGATCAGTGTGATTTCGGAGGTATAACCGAAAATCCGTTCAAAGATATAGATCACCGGGTAAGTAAGTGTCAGTAACAGGCAGTTGATGGCCAGCCAGATCAGCGCAAACAAGTGGGTACCGCGGATCTCGCCTTCCTGAGTCAGGATAAAGGCCATATATACGAGTGTATAGGTGATAAAAATCAGAAATATAGACAGGATCAGCTGACTACGCCGTTGCAGGTGCGACAGACTGAATATGGCTACAATGCCGGCTGTGACCTGCATGAAAGCGAACATGTAACTGTTGGGGGCATAGTAGGAAATCAGCAGCGTACTGCTCAGCAGAAGATACAAAGCCGAACGGCTACCGATCAGGATGTTTACGATGATGATGAAAAACAATACCGGTACCGCAAACATATTGATACTCTGATGATATCCCAGACTACCGAGCATAATGGTGGCTAGAAATAAACCGTAAAGGAATATAAATTCCCGGTTGTTGTAGAAAATCCGTTTTTTGGAATAGTAGAAAAAAATGGAAAATACCAGCAGGGCTACCAGCACCAAAAGGAATTGACCGCCGATAGTCCGCATATAAGTTTCGGTAGATCCCAGATTATTCTGGTATTCGGTTTTGAGGGAATTCAGTATCTTTACCTTTTCGGGAGTAACCAGTTCACGCTTGGTGATGATAATATCGCCTTGTTGCACCATGCCTTCTGTGAGACTGATACTTTTCAGGTGGTTCAGGTGTTCGATCGTTGTTTTCGAGGCGTCGAATTCCAGGTTTGGCTGCAAATAGTTGTTCAGGTTCAGGCTTAGAATATTTTCCCGTACCGATTTCGGAAAATGGAGTTGGTCGATAGCCTGGCTTAAAGCCGAATAAGCCTTTTTCAAGGTATATACCTGATCGAATTCTACGGTATGCCCGATATTGTTCTCGACGATTTTAATGGTTTTTACTTTCCTGGCATCCAACTCTTCGGGCAATTGCAGGATGCCGGCCGTATAGATGTCTTTGAGCCGGTCGGTCAGTTTATTCAGGGAGCCGGAAGTCGTTTCATTGCGGAAAGCATGCAGGGCTGTCCTGAATTTACCGGTTTGCAGATCGGCCGTATTCGTATTTAAGATAAAAATCGGACTTTGTTCCTGTACTAATTTTTCCCGTTCTTCCTGTAATTCGTCTTCTGTTTTATGGATCGGAAAATCGAAAGGAGCCGTCAGGGTTTCGTATCTCCAGGGCATACCTTTTTGATATTCATACTGGAAACTACCGACTTTGGGGAATAAATATACCGTGATTACACAAATCGAGAGTATAATCAATAATCTGAAAAAGGCATTTAAACGACGTTTTAATTTTTTGTCGGACATAGAGGTACACAATAGCCATTATACAGGGCTAAAGATATGAAATTATTGGAGAAAAATCGGAAACCTTCGGAAATTTGTTTTGAGAGGAAAAAAGTACATTCAGTTTGCCGGGATTCATTTGTGCTTGTTGAGAAAACCTGAGGCTCTGTTTAGAAAAATTGTCTCAACGGAATCTCAGATTCTCTCAGTAATTTTTATTGAATACCGTTGGTCTCGATTTCGGTGCTGACCTTTTTAAGCAGGCCTTGTAATACTTTGCCCGGTCCGATTTCCAGGAAAGAGGTAGCTCCGTCGGCAATCATATTTTTCATGATCTGTGTCCATCTGACCGATGCGGTCAATTGGGCGATCAGGTTTTCCTGAATCTTAGCCGGATCGGTATAAGGTTGGGCATCTACATTCTGATAGATCGGGCAGACCGGGGTTGAGAAACGGGTGTTTTTAATGGCTGTTTCCAGTTCCTGGCGTGCCGGTTCCATCAACGGAGAGTGGAAGGCACCTCCGACTTTTAAAGGCAATACACGTTTCGCTCCGGCTTCGGTCAGTTTCTGGCAAGCGGTCTCGATCCCTTTGTTGCTACCTGAAATAACGATCTGCCCCGGACAATTGTAGTTGGCGGGAACCACCACTTCGTCGATCTCTTTACAGATCGCTTCTACTTTTTCGTCGGCCATTCCGATCACTGCGGCCATGGTAGAAGGATTGGCTTCGCAGGCTTTTTGCATCGCCAGCGCTCTGGCGTGTACCAGGCGTAATCCGTCTTCGAAAGATAAAGCTTTGGCAGCGACCAGGGCTGAGAATTCTCCCAGGGAGTGGCCGGCTACCATATCCGGAGTTTCGGTCAGCGAGTTGGCCAGAATCACGGAGTGAAGGAATATCGCCGGTTGGGTTACTTTGGTTTGTTTCAGGTCTTCGTCGGTGCCGTTGAACATCAGATCCGTAATGCGGAATCCCAATATTTCGTTCGCTTTTTCAAATAATTCTTTTGCTTCGGGTGAGTTTTCATACAAATCCTTGCCCATTCCTACGAATTGAGCTCCCTGTCCCGGGAAAACAAATGCTTTTTTCATACTCGTTTTGTTTATTTCTTAATGAAACTTATTACTGATCAGCCGGATGAATTCCTCCCGCGTGGCGAGTTTCTCGAATGCGCCGCTGAAGTCGGAAGTCGTTGTTACCGAGTTTTGTTTTTGAACGCCCCGCATCATCATACACATGTGCTGTGCTTCGATCACCACGGCAACGCCCAGGGGGTTGAGGGTGTTCTGGATGCAGTTCTTTATGTCGTTTGTCAATCTTTCCTGTACTTGCAGTCTTCTGGAAAAAGCTTCCACTACCCGTGCTATTTTGCTTAGCCCGGTGATGTATCCGTTCGGGATATACGCCACGTGAGCCTGCCCGATGAAAGGCAACATATGGTGTTCACACATGGAATAGATCTCGATGTTTTTCACAATAACCATCTGGCGGTAATCTTCTTTGAAAAGTGCCGACCGCAGAATTTCCTCCGGATTCTCGTGATACCCCCTTGTCATAAATTGCATGGCTTTTGCCACGCGGTAGGGAGTTTTTACCAAACCTTCCCTGTCGGGGTCTTCGCCCAGCAGTTTCAGTATTTCTTTATAATGGTAACTTAATTGTTCGGTCTTTGTTTTATTGTAGTATTCTACTTTGTGGTAGAATTCTTCGCAGTCGTTCAATTCCGTGTATTTCATTCAAACTCTCTTTTATATGCTTGATTTATCATTCGTGTCGGTAATGAAAAACCCGGTACAAAGTAAAATATAATAATCGAGAATTGAAAATCGGGAACAGGAATTTCATGGACCGGGTTTTTGTTCATGTTTTATCATGAATTTATTTTCACGTGGAAATATCGGCAGGCGGAGAACCTGGTGCCGGTTTCGTTGCAGAAGAAAATGTACACGTGCGCCTTTTTTCCGATGGATTCATCGAGGGTAAATTCTCCATGCAGCTCTCCGCGTCTTCCTTTTACCTGGCTGGCGACCCGGGGGATACGGGAATCGTTGTCATATAATACCCCTATTTGTAATCTGTCCGTTCCGGATACGGTTTTCCACATCCGTTCTTCTTGCCATGTGACCTTGAACAGAGGACCTTCCCCGCTTACTTCCAGATTCCTGGGGAGAGGTAAAGTGCCGTCCGTGAACATGAAATTCCCGAAATCGGCGATTTGGCCTTCCTCCCCGAAGCAATGGAAGTTTCTTGAGAAAAACACGTTCGGGGCGTGTCGTCCCACTGTTTTTGCCACGGCCCGCCAGATTTCGGGCGACACTTGTTTGGCAAACGTCATGTAAAAAACTTGTACTGCCTTGAAGCGTATCGCTACGGCCTGCTGTTTGGGGGTACGTCCCTCGGTTTCCCATTTCCGTTTTTTGCCGGGAATGGCATAACGCCGGACGTATGTGTTATTACCTCTCGTGTAAAAAATAAGGTTATTGTGTCTTCCTTGAAATTGTCCGTTGATAAAATCTTTGACTTTCATGATATAATACTTTAAATATTTGATAATGGTATTTATATAGACGACAGGGGGGGGCCCCCCTGTCGTCGTGTTAAGCCTCTTCTGTCAGTGTGATACAGACAGATGGCGAAGCCATCTTCCTGTTCGCGCTCGTGGCGAAAACGTACACTATTACGTGTTCTTTTTCCCATTTTGCAGGAAGAGTGACGCTTGTCGAGCCGCTTTCTCCGCGTTCGCCGAGAGGAATCACCCGGCATCCGCCCCCTTGGGTGTTCACCAGCACTCCATACGTCTTGTCGTCCGCATTGCAATAGGCGAGGTCTTCCATAGCCGTGTTCTCAAACGTGATTTTTGAAGTCGAAGTGTTGTACGTGGCGGTGATGTCCGGTTCCGTGAGCGATCCTTGTGCACATTGCAGCTGTTCGTAGTCCACGGTTAGCGTATCGTCTTCCAGCGTGCAAATTTCCTTATTCAAGGACATGAAGGCGTTTGCCGGCGATTGTCCCCGCTTACGTTGGGGAAATCCGAGTGTGATTGCCGGGGCGAGTTCCCGGGATAATTTAATCAATCTTCCGAACTTTGTCCGTTGTGCAACGGCTGCCGGCGAATCAGAAATTTTCCCTGCAGACGAACTTTTGCGAGCCATATTCTCGCATTCTCGTATGTAGTAAGAGATCTTACCAATACGTCCCCGATAGTTCGCGATCGGATCTGAGCTTATTCTAGCCATAACTTTAAAAATTAAACTGTTAATAATACATTTTTCCCTCCAACTCACTTGGATGGGATTTACATACGGTATCTTACTACACGAGGGGGGAAATTTGCACTTTTACGGGAGAAAAAAATGCAGAAAAAAGAGAAAAGTTTTGTAATGTGCAGATAAATAGGTGGTTAGTTTTCTGCTTTAAAGTGTGTTATTGAGTGATTAGTAGAAGAAATCTTCTATAGAAAAAAATTTATATAATATAATTCGTATATCAATTGTTACCACCTCTATTATCAAGCTAAATATGATGCATTTGTCATTCAGATTCAGCGCTTGCTGTCGGTGTTGGCGATGGCGGACAAGGGGGGGTATTGAAAGAAATCAGGGAAATGACAGGACAAGAGAACGGGCAAATATCTCCGTATTTGAAAATGATGACAGATCAAAAAATCGTGGAGAGAATGGCGAAAAAACAGCGAGGGGCGAAATACCGGATAATCGATCTGTTGTTCCGCTTGTGGTTGAATCGTAACGTGGTATGATAATTGGTATAGATCAAATTCTTTCTTGGCGGGTTTATAAGGTTACCATAAAGTAACCTTTCCCGCGATGCCTAAATCAAGGCTGGCTGTTGTAATTCCCAGAGCCTTGAATACCCTCCTCATCGTGGAAAGGGTAATAGAGCAATTCCCGTTTTCCAGCTTGCAAATTTGGGAACGTTTAACCCCTATTCGTTCGCCTAATTCTTCTTGCGTGAGGTGCTGTTTCAGGCGTGCGTTTTTAATAGCTTCTCCTACAAAATAAGCCTGAACCTCTTCCTTGAGTTGCTCTTCCATTGCGTCCCTTGCGGGAGTTCCTATTTTTCCCCACGCATCGTCTATTAATTTGTCAGAGGGGGTAAAACTTATCTTTGTCATAGCTTTATTTTTTTATTGTTAAAATATTCTTTTCTTATAGATTCGGCCTTTTCTATCTCTTTCTTTGGAATCTTTGAGGTTTTCTTTATTATACCGTGAGTGGCTACCACTAAAGTTCGTTTGTCTGTATCCCAAAAGGCAAAAAGACGATAACAAATGCCATTGAACAAAGTACGCAATTCCCATATTTCAGAGTTCTCCAATTTCTTGAAAAGTTCCTTATCCATAACTCCGCATTCCAGTTTTCGGATATTATATGCTATTTTCTGTTGCGTCTTTAGGGATTGAAGTCTTACAAAGTTTTCCGCTTCGCTGCTCAATATTACTTGTATAACTTTTCCTTCCATTGTTTTTTCTTTGTATATGCAAAATTAATATTTTGTTTCCATATAAGCAAACATGTAGGTTTGTTTTATTCCGATGTTATATATCGTTTCTTCGTGAAGAAGCCTGTTATTGATGAAATCCACATCAATAACAGGCCATTCTTCCAAGACATTCATTAAGTCCTCGGGGCTATTCTATCATCCCGCACAGCCGGGCGAGCAATTCCGGCGTGGGCAGTTTATCCGAAGCTTGGTATTGGAAATGGCTCGTGAACAGCACCAGCGTACCCTTCAGGTTGGTTTCCAACAGGCAATCGTGGTTCACCCGGTCCGGGTGGTCTATCAGCCCTGTAATGCGGCAGAAATCGCCGCAGGGGAGTGATTCCAGGTGTTCGAAGCGGTATCCCATCCAGATATTTTCATCCGCTTTTGCTTCCTTGCCCCAGAAGCACCATGAACCTTTGTTCTTCACCATGATCAGCCGCGGGCGCACCACTTGCTCGATGAAAAGCTGGCTCAACCGTAAATTCCCGGCAACGAGTTCAAGCCCTTTCGGGTCTTTGCAAAACTTCCACACGGTATTCTGATCCGTTTCCCGGAAATTCAGCAAATCCATATACGCCACTTCCTGCTTGTACGCTCCCGGGAAAAGCTTGTCGAAAGCCAGGAAATAACGGTCTTCTCCGCCTTCCACGATTCCTTGATACTCGTACTCGCACACGGAATTCTCCCGTGCCGGGTCCCCTTGCCGGAACGACGGGTTCATCCCCGTGACTAAAATTCGGTGTGTCTTCTCTATCTTCGAGTAACAAATGCCCCGGTCGAGGATGGCGTTTAACTCCCCGGACGTCATTTGTCCTTTGTATTTATCCCAAAGTTTTTGTAATCTTTCTTTTTGCATGATATTGATTTGTGTAATTGATAAAATAATTTACTTTGGATATGATTCTAACGACTTGAATTCAGAAGCTATTGTTTTCCAACCGATAGCTTCTTTGTATAAATCCATAGTATAATATGGTACATATATTGGAACATTTAAAAAGATATCTTCTACTGGCTCCTCTGAGATACGAGATCCCCCAAAAGCATATTTGGTCATCATGGGAGGTCTTACTCCCTTGCAATGTATTTCCTCGAAAGATAATTTCATCGATTCTGTAGGAAATATTTGATCATTACCAGCAAATGCATGTTTCTCAATATAAGAAACTTTTTCTCCTAAAATTAATTTACCCGAAAATCGATAACAACTTCTGAAGGCGTATTGGTTTATCGTTTCTACCTTGTCAGGAATAATTAAATCTCCTGTAAAGCCACAATATTCAAAGGCACGTTCTTCTATTCGAGTTACATTCTCTCCAATAGTTAAAGTCCCCCGCATAAAAGGATAATCTCTAGGGGATTTGCCTGGCTGCATAAGAAATGCATCCTTTGGAATAACGGTCAGTCCGTTGCCAATTTTTAAAGAACCTGTAAAAATTGCATTATGAAATGCCTTCTCGCCCATCACCTGTACAGCATCGGGAATAATCAAATCACCAGTGAATTTTATATCGGCAAAAGCACCCGTTCCTATTTTTTTCACACCTTCACCTATCGACAAAGTACCATCAAAAGTACTTCCACAAAATGCCGTGCTCCCAATAAAGGTAGTCGCATCAGGAATAACAAGATTTCCTTGGATATTGAGACCGGCAAAAGCACCGGCTTCTATGCGTCCCAAATTTTCCGGAAGGGCTAATGATGTTATTTTGGAGCGATGAAAAGCATATGCCCCAATACATGTTACAGATTCCGGAATGTCTATGGTTGTCATGGTACTTTCACGAAAAGCGTTTTTCGGAATTTCCGTTAGTCCCAATGGCAAATATACGTAGGATGCAGTTGAGCCTTGGAAAGCAGCTTCGGGTATACTTGTATCAGTCACACCTGTTAAATCTAAAATTTTGCCTGTTGAATAGTCTTTTAAGGAGGCATAATCACTTTCATTCAATGAACCTGATATTATTAGCTCATGAGGCAACTCTTGTTCTGCAAGTAATTGACCGAGAGTTCCCGGTGTAGATACATGAAAAGTTTTAGGTAATACTCCGGAAGATTGAAAAATTGCGATTTTTTCTGAAGATATACCTTGTTTATCAATCATTTCTATAATTGCGACACGTTCCTTGCCGGTAGGATTAGGTCTTACCATAAAAGAAATGCGATCGGTTCGAAAAGTTGCCCTACTATCTGGCATCAGTTCAACCCAAGATTTTGCTTCTTCCGAAATCTCTACTTCATATTCGATATTGGTTTCCAGTTCCACGTCTACCCGATCACCCCCGTAACCGACCGAATAACTTTTCGTGGGTATTTGAATCTTTCCTTCCACAAAGGTGATTGTGCGCAAAATGGTACGTCCTTTTCCATCGAAAAAAAATACAGTAACATTGTCCTTGGAAAAAGTTCCAAGCGTGGCAGGAGTTGTAACTTCTATTACCCCCCGGTCATAAGCTGTTGGTTTTACCACGGCTTGAAATCCATTTTGTGTGGCGACCTTTACAACCAGTTTTTCATCAGCTTCTCCTACAAGATAAGAAAAAGAATAGGTTGTGTTCGGGAGCAAACGTACATCCGTCTCGTTAGGAGTAAAAATAATCGTGAGCAATTTAAATTTTGGTATAGATATCAGTTGTTGTGATTCCGCTATTATAAAATGTACATATTCAATATCATCTATTATTTGTGAAAAGAATGAACCTCCGCTAGATGCAGTTGCAGGTCCGATGTATTTCCAGGTTTCTCCTTCGTCATAAGATATATACCAGGCATTGTTTTCAATTTTAAATTTTGGAGTTTTTCCGTCAATCCCATCTTGTCCATCCTCGCCTTTTTCGCCGGTTGCTTGCCCCAAATCGCTCCAGGACGTACCTCCGTCAAAAGAAACGATCCATTTGCCGTTTTCTATTTTCATGATAGGTGTTGTACCGGCTATACCTTGATCCCCAGTTGCCTGTCCGGCATCTTGCCACGTGTCGCCATTGTCCCAGGATATCATCCAACGACCATTGGTTATTTCTATTTTAGGTATGATATCACTGGTACTGGCTGGAGCCAGGGTTTCCCAAGAAGTTCCATTGTCCCACGAAATTTTCCAAAAACCGTTTTCTATAACTAATAGAGGGGTTTTGCCTGATTCGCCGGTTGCTTGTCCAACGTCTTCCCATGAAATGCCATAATCTAATGAGACTAACCAACGACCATTTTCAATTTTCATTTGGGGCGTGTTTCCATTAAGACCGTCTTTACCTGTTACTCTTAGTTTTTTCCCTTCATCGTCTAAAAGCCAAGTACCGTTCAGTGTCCAGTAGTAAATGCCGTCCGTGTCTTGTTTTATCCCGATAACCGGAGTTTTCCCATCCTCTCCTTTATTCCCTTGTTCTCCTTTTTCCCCGTCTTTCCCGTGATAGATGGTGATCGGTTTGTTTTTGGCGAACGTGATCGTGTACCCGATCGTGGTGCTTCCCTCGGTGATTGGAGTAACTCCCGTGATGTAATCGTTTTGTTGCAGTGCGTTGACAATCGTCTGCATGGACGAGATGTTCGTGTTCATTTGTGCACACAACTTTTCGAGAGAGGTTAATCTCCCGTCCAGGTCCGCGATTTGTCCGCGTAATTCACTGTCGTCGAAATCATTTTTGCATCCCGCGAAAGCAACGCATAGGATGGAAATCCATATCAAGTGCCGGCACTTGAAAAAACGAGTAAATAAATACCTCATACAACCATACTTTTGTAACCCTGATTCCCTGAAGGTAAATTATATAAAAAGAAATAGCGTGGGAACTCTCAGTTTATCCTCTTTTAGGTATCGCCAAACACCTTGTTACAAATAAACAGTCACCCCACGCTAAACCATATATAGTGTAGATGACTATATGGCAAGCATGAGCGTTTGTACCGTTTATCCTTGTAACTTAAAATTTGGCGATTTTAAAAGAGAGGATAAAACTAAACGCCTTTCATTAAATTGTCTTCGTCCCGATTTCTCTAAACGAATTACAAATATAAAGAATAATTAGCATTTTACAAACACTCACGGAAGTGACCGTATTACAAATTTATAATAAACGTTAGAATAAAAAGAAGGAAACCGTGTATTTTTAATTTTATGCTAATGTGAAATACGGTGATTCTCTTGCTTTTTCAGTTGTCACGGGCGTACGAATTCCCGTTTATCTGCCTGTCATGTATTGTATGATGCGATAGATGATCGAAACATGGTCAGTAGGTGATCGATAGGTGTTTCCCGGAAGGGGAAAAATAAGGAAGGAGAAATGTTGAATTTTTCGGTGTGATAATGTGTGTATATTTCCCGAAAAAATATATCTTTAGCAAATTAAAAAATTTATTATGGAATGGTTGATCGTATTGATGCTGATTCTGATCGGGGCAATCCTGGTGGTATTGGAGATTTTGGTTTTACCGGGGATTAATGTCGCCGGAATTCTGGGATTTATCAGTATTATTGCCGGAGTATATTTCGGATACGCGTATTATGGCGGAGTGACGGGCCATCTGATTTTGGCGGGTACGGTTGTCTTCGGCTTCGGGATGACCTGGTATGTCCTTCGGACAAAAACCTGGAAAAGGCTGAGCCTGGATACCCGTCTGGAAGGGACGGTAGAGGGGATTGGGGATTCGGTTAAGGCCGGAGATTGCGGAGAGACGTTAGGACGCTTGGCACCTATGGGAAATGTAAAATTGGGGGATATGGTCGTGGAAGCCGAATCCAGATCGGGCTATATCGATGCCCATCGTCCGGTCGAGGTCGTTAAAGTATTGAGAAATAAAGTAATTGTACAATTAAAAACAGTTTGAAATGGAAAACAGCAGTGTTATTTTGTTGGTGGTCGCCATAGCCGGAGGATTGTTCCTGTTATGGATTATTTTGTATCTGATTCCTGTCGGTTTGTGGTTCCAGGCATTAGTATCGGATGTGAAAATATCTTTATTACAATTGGTGTTGATGCGTTGGAGAAAAGTGCCGCCTACGGTGATTGTCAGTGCAATGATCGAGGGGAAAAAGGCAGGTATCGAATTATACCGGGATTTGCTGGAGGCTCATTATCTGGCCGGAGGCCATGTGGCCCAGGTGGTGCATGCTTTGGTATCTGCTTCGAAAGCCAATATCGATCTGACTTTTCAGATTGCAACTGCTGTGGATCTGGCCGGTAGGGATGTATTCGAAGCAGTACAAATGAGTGTAAATCCGAAAGTGATCAATACACCTCCGGTTACGGCTGTCGCTAAAGACGGTATCCAGTTGATCGCTAAAGCGCGGGTGACTGTCCGGGCCAATATCAAGCGTTTGGTCGGTGGTGCCGGTGAAGAGACGGTGCTGGCCCGGGTAGGAGAAGGGATCGTGTCGTCGATCGGTTCGTCGGAATCCCATAAAGCGGTGATGGAAAATCCGGATTTTATCTCCAAAGTGGTGTTGGATAAAGGTTTGGATTCCGGTACGGCTTTTGAAATCCTTTCCATCGATATTGCCGATATCGATGTGGGTAAAAATATCGGGGCAGGTTTACAAATCGACCAGGCCGAAGCTGATCTGAAAATCGCTCAGGCGAAAGCGGAAGAGAGGAGGGCGATGGCTGTGGCCAGAGAACAGGAAATGAAAGCATTGGCCCAGGAGATGAAAGCGAAGGTGATCGAAGCCGAAGCCAATGTGCCTCTGGCGATGTCGGAAGCCTTCCGTTCCGGTAATTTAGGCGTGATGGATTATTATCGCATGAAAAATATAGAAGCCGATACACAAATGCGGGAATCGATCGCAAAACCGGCTGATGGTTCAAAAAAGAAACCGGATAAGATCGGATGATGAGAAAAACGTAAAATTTCGGTTGAGATCAATCGTTTGGTATAGAGTGACCATTGGAA
>NZ_CFKYFN010000026.1:0-94166 GCF_985060555.1 Odoribacter sp.
GTTCCGCCGGTCAGTGAAGGAAAGCCTTAACGGACCGTTCCAGGCGAACCGGTCTGATGGCACAAAACCCGGAATCGGAATAGAAAGAAAAAATAAACCTACATTTAGTGTAAACATGTATATAAAATCAGGCTATTTCAAATCGAACTTCCCTATATCGTTTTTAACGATGATGCAGGAAATCCGGTTAATTTGCCTCTAACGAACCTGCTCAATGTGACTTATGTCAAAGCCGAACGTTATCTGATCCTTCATTACGAATAATTCACAAAATCTATTTTATAGACAAAACTCTTTGATTATAAATAATCTTTGATTAAATTTGCCCCTCATTTTGGAGTGGTGCACACTTTTAAACTGCAAGGTTGAACCTTAGCCATTTACCTTGCAGGCACATTTTCAGTGAATGGGATTTTGGCCTGCCCGACTATGCGTTTTTCCCATTCTCCGTTAATTGCAAGGGTTTGCCGCGCCAAAAAACAAACAGATGTATCATTAAAAATTAAAAAAAGTGGATCAAGTAAGTTACAAAACAACTTATGTCAACAAAGTCACCGCACAAAAAGAGTGGGTTATTGTTGACGCAGAGAATCAGGTTTTGGGACGTCTTGCTTCTAAAGTTGCGAAACTGTTAAGAGGCAAATACAAACCGTCCTTTACTCCGTTTGAAGATTGTGGCGACAACGTCATCATCATCAACGCAGAAAAAGTAGTGTTAACCGGTAATAAGTTAACCGACAAATTGTACACTCGTCACACCGGATATCCCGGAGGCCAGCGTCACACCTCTCCGGCAGCAGTATTGAAAGTACATCCGGAAAGAGTAATCGAACACGCCGTTCGTGGTATGCTTCCTAAAAACCGTCTGGGAAGAGCAGTTTTGAAAAACCTTCACCTGTATGCAGGCACCGAACACAAACACGAAGCTCAACAGCCGAAGGTAATTGATTTAAACTCTTTAAATTAACAGATCATGGAAGTAATTAACGCAATCGGTAGAAGAAAAGCAGCAGTAGCTCGCGTTTACGTCAGTGAAGGAAAAGGCAATATCACCATCAACAAACGTCCGTTGGAAGAATATTTTACCTTACCTACACTCCAGTACATTGTTAAACAACCTCTCGAACTGTTGGGAGTTACCGGTCAATATGACATCAAGGTAAATCTGGACGGTGGTGGTTTCAAAGGCCAGGCAGAAGCCCTGCGTCTGGGTATCGCCAGAGCTCTGGTTGAAATCAATGCAGAAGACAAACCTAAATTAAGGGCAGCAGGTTTCATGACACGTGATCCTCGCGAAGTTGAACGTAAGAAACCGGGGCGGCCCAAAGCACGTAAGAGATTCCAGTTCTCTAAACGTTAATCTCAGTTTAGTATCTAAATTGACAGGACTCCTTCAGTGGGACTACCTGGCAATTGCTTAAATGAAGAATGTAAACTTTTTAAAAACACAAAAATGTCAAATACGAATTTCGACGAATTATTAAATGCAGGTTGTCACTTCGGACACCTCACCCGTAAATGGAATCCTAAAATGGCTCCTTATATTTTTATGGAGCGTAATGATATCCACATCATTGACCTGAACAAAACAGCTATCATGCTGGACAAAGCTTCTGCAGCACTGAAACAGATCGCTAAGTCAGGCCGTAAAATTCTGTTTGTTGCAACAAAGAAACAGGCTAAGGACATTGTTGCTGAGAAAATTTCTAATATTAATATGCCTTATGTGACTGAAAGATGGCCGGGTGGTATGTTGACCAACTTCCCGACAATCCGTAAGGCAGTGAAGAAAATGACCACCATCGATAAGATGGAGAAAGACGGTACTTTCGACCACCTTTCAAAACGGGAAAAACTTCAGATCGCTCGTCAGCGGGCAAAACTCGACAAGAACTTAGGAAGTATTGCCGATCTGACCCGTCTGCCAGCAGCTCTTTTCGTTGTGGATGTAATGAAGGAATATATTGCAGTGAAAGAAGCTAAAAGTCTCGGTATTCCAGTATTTGCAATGGTAGACACCAACTCTGATCCGAGTTGTATTGATTTCGTCATTCCGTGTAATGACGATGCTTCTACTTCTATCAGTTTAGTTATCGACCGGGTAGCCGATGCTATCAAAGAAGGTTTGTCAGAACGTAAAGCTGAAAAAGACAAAGAAGGCACCGAAAAAAAACCGGCAGCTAAGAAAGTAGAAAAAGTAGCTGAAGGCGAAGCTGAAGAAGTTGCAGAAGAAGCAACAGAAGAACAATAATCAAAAAATTACAAACATGGAAATAAAAGCAGCTGATGTAATGAAGTTGCGTCATGCAACTAATGCCGGAATGATGGACTGTAAGAAAGCACTTCAGGAAGCTGAAGGAGATTTCGATAAAGCAGTAGACATCATCCGTAAAAGAGGCCTGATTGTTGCTAGCAAACGTGCAGACCGCGAAGCTAAAGAAGGCTGTGTTTTGGCTCACGCAGAAGGGAAGAAAGGGGTTTTGGTAAGCCTTAATTGTGAAACCGACTTCGTAGCTAAAAATGAAAACTTCATCAATTTCACCAAACAAATTCTGGATGCAGCTTTTGAGAATATGCCTGCTGATAAAGATGCTCTTTTGGCATTACAAATCGGTGGCCGTTCTATCGCAGATCAGATTTCAGAACAAACCGGTGTGATCGGTGAAAAACTGGAATTAGCTTATTATGGCAAAATCGAAGCCGAAGCTACTATCGCTTATATTCACCCGGGTAATAAATTGGCTACTGTGATCGGTTTCAACAAAGATGCCGATACCCAAGTGAAAAAAGACATAGCGATGCAGGCTGCTGCAATGGCACCGATCGCTGTCGACAAAAACGACGTTCCTCAGGAAGTGATCGCTCACGAACTGGAAATCGGACGTGATAAAGCACGTGAAGAAGGAAAACCTGAAAACATGCTCGATAAAATCGCTGAAGGCCGTCTGAACAAATTTTATCAGGAGTCTACCCTGTTGAATCAGGCTTTTGTAAAAGATGCTAAACAAACGATCAAAGCTTATTTAGCAAGTCAGGACAAAGATCTGACCGTAACCGGATTTATTCGTTTTACACTGAACGATTGATCCGAACCCAATACAATAAGAGAGCCTTAGAAATAAGGCTCTTTTTTATTACCTCCGCCAAGCATAAATTTTTTTATTCCTTTATAGCCGAAAATGAAAATGAAACCTGCAACTTCAGGTAACCGAATTCATTTTTATACGTACGAAATATCTATAAAGGAAAAATGATGAAAATAACCAGATATTTACTTTTCTTTGCGTGCTTTATACCTCTCTTGTATTTCAGGGATTTTACTCCCAATAATGAATTGAAATATCTGAGTATTGCAGATGAAGCTCTCCGCGAAGGCCATTGGTTCACCTTTTGGAATCATGGCGCCCTATATGCCGACAAACCTCCTCTTTACCTCTGGATTGTCATGCTAGGTAAGTGGCTACTCGGTACACATTCGATGTTTTTCCTGGGATTGTTTTCCCTGATCCCGGCCTTGTGGATCCTGTTCATCATGGATAAATGGGTAAACACAGCCTTACCCTCCGACCTCAGGTTAAGCAGCCAATTCATGCTTCTGACGAGCGGTTTATTTACAGGCTCGGCCATTGTGCTACGCATGGATATGCTGATGTCTTTATTTATCATTCTAAGCCTGTATACTTTTTACCGCATCTATACCGGCCGATGTTCTCCTGCTGACCCGATCAAACTACCGATTTATATCTTTCTGGCCATTTTCACTAAAGGTCCGGTAGGTTTGATCATTCCTCTATTGACCATTCCGGCTTTTTTATTGGTAAAAAAACAATTCAAAACCATCGGTAAATATTTAGGTTGGAAACAATGGAGCATATTAATCGGGCTTTGCAGCTTGTGGTTTATTGCTGTATATCTCGAAGGGGGAAAAACCTATCTGAACAACCTGCTTTTCCACCAGACCATCAACAGGGCCGTCGATTCCTTCCATCACAAAGAACCTTTCTGGTATTATCTGAAAACGATCTGGTATTCACTCGCTCCCTGGACCCTATTTTACGTTGTCGTTCTCCTCATCGGGATACGCAAACACCTTTACAATAACGATATAAAACAATTATTCCTGACCATCCTTCTTACCGGTTTCGTGGTACTTACTTTTTCAAGTGCCAAACTGGATATTTATCTTTTACCCCTATTCCCCTTTATGGCTTATTTGGCTTTCCTATTACTCCCCGAAATAGCACTCCCCAAAATCTATTTTACTATCGTTCTACCTGCAGCCGTACTCGTATTCGTTTTTCCGGCTTTATTCTTCCTCCCAGCCTTTCTCTCCCTGCCTTGGTTAGAAAGCTCTTATTTCTATTTCGCCGCCTTCCTGCTGTCTTCGTCGGCTATTCTGTGCTTATATTATCTTTACAAAAATAGATTCACTAATGCGACGAATAGTCTTTCTGTCGGTTTGCTCTTGTCTATTCTCATTGGATCGGTGAACATTTCCGAATTAAATAAATACATCGGTTTGAAAAATATTACTCAAAAAGCGACAAGAATAGCCCAAGAAGATGGTATAAAAAATTACTATTTCTACAAACTTCGAAGTGGAAAGAATTTAGATTCTTACCTAAATAAACAAATTAATGAAGTAGATCTACCCACTATAGATAGTCTATCAGGAAAACAAAATTTTATTCTATTCGTAAATAGAAACACACTCAAAAAAGAAAGTAAATTATATAATTTTTCAAATAATAATGAGTCATATACAATTGGAGATTACAGTATTATAATTTTCCAACAAAACTAAAAATTCAATGATATACGCACTCGGTTTTTTAGCACAAATTTGCTTCTCTGCCCGCTTACTTATTCAGTGGATTATATCTGAAAAAGAAAAGCAGGTAGTATCCCCTACTCTGTTCTGGTTATTAAGCTTATTAGGTTCATACTTACTTTTCTTTTACGGTTGGTTGCGAAATGACTTTGCCATAATTTTAGGACAACTTATATCCTACTACATCTACATTTGGAATTTGAACATGAAAAACAGCTGGCAAAAGATTCCGGTACTCATCCGCTACATTCTCCTCATAACCCCGATCGTAGCCATCGGATATATGTTAGCAGAGGTAAAAGGGTTCATCAATCAATTTTTCTACAATGAAAACATTCCTTTCGGCCTGCTTCTCTGGGGGTCTTTAGGGCAGATTATTTTCACTCTTCGCTTCGTCTACCAGTGGGTTTATTCGCGTAGGCACCATGACTCCATTTTACCGATGGGATTTTGGTTGATCAGTCTCAGCGGATCGTTGATTATCGTATCCTATGCCTTGGTGAGGCACGACCCGGTTTTAATTTTAGGCCAGTCGACGGGATTAGTCGTCTATTGCAGGGATATCTGGATTCTTTATAAAAATAAAAAACAAAATCCTGACCGGATCGAAGCTTAGAGCAAATTTCAGTTCTGTTTTAAATAGTATTCGCAGGATAAACATTTTTTAGATAATTTCAACTCATCGGAAAAAATCAGCTTTCCTAGCCGGTTCTTACCAACTCTATTCTTAAAAAATCTTTATTAAAGATGAGTATCTGCTATTTCATAATTTATATATCGTTTTTTCATCCAACGATACGCAAAGCAATCTTTAAAGGGTGATATGAGGCGATTGTATAAATTGTATTTCGATTTTTCAGCTATTCGCGGGTAATGACGCACCGGTACTTGTTTCACTTTTCCTTGTTGTAGCAGGATCAGAGCCGGTAAAAAACGATGCATTCCAGTAAAAAAAGGTATTCGTTGCGCATATTCAGTATGCAAAATTTTTAAGGGGCATCCGGTGTCTTTCACCCCATCTTTTGTCATCAGTCTTCGAAACCCATTAGCTACTTTCGAGGACATATTTTTCACCAGACTATCCTTCCGTCCCACCCGAATCCCCATGACCAGCTCATAATCATCGGTATATTCCAACAAAAGATTGAAATCTTCAGGTGTAGTTTGTAAATCAGCATCTATATATCCGACCAACCTGGAGCAGGTATAATCGATTCCTGCTTTCATAGCTGCGCTCAATCCACAGTTTTTAGCCAAACCGATATAAAAAAAATCTTTATTCCGCCGGCAAATTTCTCTGATCAAATCACCGCTCCCATCTTGCGACCCGTCGTTCACAAACAAAATACAAGATTTCACTTTCGATTTTTTCAGAAAAGCCGACAAAGCAGTTTCAAGCCGCAACATATTTCCTCTTTCATTATATACCGGAACAATCACGGTCAGGTCATAATCAGAAGTTTTATTAGTCATCATATTTAAAAATATAAAGTTGTATTAATTCATCCTATATTCAAACTATAGTAATATTAAAAATGTATCTTTACGCCGTATTTTAAACCCTATTTTTTCTAAAATGCGAACATTTTCTCACCCCGGTTACAAACGGTTCTTATTGTCTGTAGGATGTTTGTTATCCATACATTTCACCGCTTTATTCTTTCTCACACTATTCAGACTCGTTTTTTTCTTCAGCGCCAATTACGATTTTCCGGATCAGGAGCATGTTGGTTTTATGTCGATATGGCCTGCCTTTATCCGGGGAGTCTGGTTCGATAATGTAATCGCTTGTTACATACTCCTCATCCCTTTAGTAGCTGTTTCCATTTCGGCTTTGTTCAACTACTACGGAAAAATACTCTGGAATGTTACATGTATTTTTTTCAGTTTATTCTATGGAATCGTATTGCTGGTTACGGCAGCCAATATTCCCTATTTTCAATATTTCTTTAAAATCATCAATTCGTCGGTCTTCAATTGGTTCGGCTATATGAATACGACAGCCGGCATGGTATTCGGAGAAACCTCCTACTACCCTCCTTTGATCGGCTTTCTATTGACTTTAGTGTTATTTATCTGGCTCATGCGACGATTGATCCGTCATTTTCAACGTTTACTAAATACAAAAAATCCGTCTGTCTTTTGGCTCGACCGTATTTATATCTTCCTGACAGCCTGCATCTGTATCGGCCTCTGCCTGTTCGGTATCCGGGGACGTACCGGATATAATCCGATAAAAGTCAGTGCAGCTTATTATTGTACCGATCCGTTTTTGAATCAATTGGGCATCAGTCCGGTATTCAATCTGTTAAGCAGTACGTTAGACGATTCACGGAAAGAAAACCGATACCTTCATCTTATGCCGGAAAACGAAGCGTTGGAAAATACCCGACACTATTTAAACCGGCCGGGAATCGAAGGGATCTCTCCCATTGCACGCCAAATCAACGCCTCCGACAGTTTAAGACGTCCGAATATTGTGCTGATTTTTATGGAATCGATGTCTGCCCATCTGATGAAACGTTTTGGACAGCAGAAGGAGCTGACTCCTTTTCTGGACAGTTTATACCGACAATCCTTAGCATTCTCTAATTTTTATTCCTCAGGAATCCATACGAATCATGGCATGTATGCGACCCTTTATTCTTTTCCTTCCATCTTAAAACGAAACGCGATGAAAGGTTCTGTCATTCCCACTTATTCCGGTCTTCCGACTATATTAAAAGAACAGGGTTACCGCACCATGTTCTTTATGACCCACGAATCCCAATACGACAATATGAATGCTTTTTTTCGTACCAATGGCTTCGACGAGATCTTTTCTCAGGAAAACTACCCGTCCGAAAAAGTAGTCAATGGTTTCGGCGTACAAGATGATTTTCTTTACGACTATGCACTGAATCATTTGAAAAAACAGTCCGCTCAGACTAGTCCGTTTTTTGCTGTCTTACTTTCTATCAGCAACCATCCTCCTTACGTGATTCCGTCCTATTTCCAGCCTAAAAGTAAAAACATAGAAGAACAAATCGTAGAATACGCCGACTGGTCGATTCGTCAATTCATACATAAAGCCTCGCAACAACCTTGGTTCGACAATACGATCTTCGTCTTATTGGGCGATCACGGAAAATTAGTCGGCAATCCGGATAGTGAAATGCCTCAATCGTACAATCACATTCCTTTGATGTTTTATGCTCCCGCACTTCTCACCGCAGAAGAAAAAGAAAATTTCGGAGGACAGATCGACGTAGCTCCTACTTTATTGGGTATGTTACGTATCAATTATATTCAAAACAATCTGGGAATAGATTTATTAAAAGAAGAACGTCCTTGTATGTTTTTTAGCGCAGACAATATGTTAGGAGTCAAAGACACAAAACATTTCTATATTTACGATACGGAAAGTAAACAAGAGTTCAATTATAATATTCATAACGGAACTCTAAGCCCGGCAACAGCGAATACGACATTCGACTCACTGAAAACCTATGCCTTCTCCATGTTGCAAACGACAGAATATCTGATCCGTAAACAACTGACAACCGACAAACCACATTCTAATCCATAATAAACCATGAATACAACCCACCTTATTATCGTAGTTCCGTGTTATAATGAGGAAAGCGTACTTCCGGAAACTATCCGGCAATTATCCGGCGTCCTGAACAGAATGCTGGAAAACGGAAAAATCTCCATTGGAAAAATATTATTTGTCGACGACGGCAGTAAAGACAAAACCTGGGAAATCATTACCGAGGCAGGTAAAACAAACGGACTCGTCGGTGGTTTAAAATTGGCTCATAATTCCGGTCATCAATATGCCTTGTTAGCAGGCCTGGAATGGGCCAGTACACACTGCGATGCCGCCATTTCAATCGATGCCGATTTACAGGACGATGTCGATGCTATCGAAGAGATGACCGATTGTTTCCTACAGGGAGCGGATATTGTCTATGGAGTAAGGCGGGAACGGACGACCGATACCTGGTTTAAGAAAAATACAGCTTTATTATTCTATCAGCTAATCCGTAAAATGGGAAGCGATGTCGTCTATAATCATGCCGACTTCCGACTGATGAGTAAACGCGCATTACAGGCACTCGTATCCTATCCGGAACGCAATCTATTTCTTCGTGGAATAGTCCGGCTAATCGGTTTCCCCGAAGCTTACGTATATTATGACCGGAAAAGCCGGTTTGCAGGAGAATCCAAATATCCGTTCAAAAAGATGCTTTCTTTTGCCCTGGACGGTATTACCTCTTTTTCTGTAAAACCGCTTCAGCTAATCCTGACGGGAGGATTTATTTTCGGAATAATCGTCCCCATTATCATGATTATTTACGCC
The DNA here is from genome assembly GCF_985060555.1 of Odoribacter sp. Classification (NCBI taxonomy): domain Bacteria; kingdom Pseudomonadati; phylum Bacteroidota; class Bacteroidia; order Bacteroidales; family Odoribacteraceae; genus Odoribacter; species Odoribacter sp. The sequence continues at coordinate 9,177 of NZ_CFKYFN010000026.1, forward strand.
TTGGTACAACATGCTCATGCCCATACCATACCGGGTTGGACCTCCTTACTGGTCTCTATCTGGTTTATCGGTGGAATGATTATGATGGCTATCGGAATAACCGGAATATATATCGGAAAGATTTACAAAGAAGTGAAACAACGTCCCCGTTATTTTATCGAAGAAGATGTCAATCTGAAATAAATAACCGGGCTATTTGCAGATGGTCGGATATTTTCCGACCATCTGCAAAACACGGTTTCTGTTAAAAACGTTCTTCCGTTTCTGCATTTCCTATCGCCTTCTCTTTGGTAAAATGAAGAATATGGATTATATCTCTGACATCACAACTCCGGCGATTCGAAGTATAAACCGTATCTAAAACATATTCCTCTCCATATTTCTGACGAAATTCTTCCAATAGCCCCTGCTTCACTAAAACGTAGCCTTCTTCAGGCAATTCTTTTTCAAAAAGCGCCATCCGGTCACCATTGAAAAAATTGACACTATAGAAGAAATAAGTATAAGAATAAATTTTTCCTTCGGGCACCCATTTCCGTGCTTCCTGCGCCAAACCGATATCCGATTTGGTATTCAATACGGCAGGCTGATAAACTCCGTCCAAAACGACAAATATCGTAAACAATAATCCGCACAAAGCATACAATACCTGAGTATTCCAGGGTTTACTTTTCAATTTTCTAAGCAAAACAACGACAGCAACAATCGGTAAAAAGATCAGAACAATATTGAATAAATTCATTGGAATTTCTTCCAACGCATGCAAAAAAGCGATATTCTCTACAGCCCTTTTACCCGCAAAAATCGTGTCGGGAACAGCTCCTGCTTTCACGACAAAAAATACGACAGTCAGTAAAATAATAAGGCAAGAGATAACGATAGCAAAAATCTTTATGGCAGTTTTCCCCATACGAACCAACCAAAGAAAATAAACCGCCAGAAAATAACCGATAAAAGGGTATATCGGTAACAGATAAACACTTCTCTTACTTGCAGGGATACAATAAAATACAAATATCAGTGCTATAGTCAAAAAAGAATACAAGTGAACCGGATCACTGGTCCGGACTTTCTCTACCGTTTGTTGCCACTTCTCTTTCCAGGTCCCGGTCCATTTGCGGTAACGCAAACAGAAAAGAGAGAAGAGCAACAACAAAGTCCAGGGGAGATAGCCGGCCATAAGCATATAAATATTATAATAAAAAGGATTTTCATGGGAAGCATAAGACATCTTACCTAAAAACCGCCCGAAATTTTCTTCCATCATCAAATCTAAAAATTCCTGCTTTCCTTCGTTGTAAGCCAAAACATACCAAATGGCAGGTAAAACACAAGCCAATAGGGCTATCCCGATAAAACGCAAAACCAATTTCCAGAAATGTCCTTTTCTTATCCAAAGAAATACGCCGGCTACCAAACAAGGTAAAATAATCCCCACCGGTCCTTTAGTCAAGGTAGCACATCCCATAAACAGAATAGCCAGCCAGGGGATCCCTCTCATATCTTTTTCATACCACGAATAAAAACGGATAATAGCCAACACAATAAAAGCGGTCAATACCATATCTACCCGGCAGGTGAAACCGGCACGGTGTACCTCGAAACAGGTCAACATGACAAAGGCGGTCAATAACCCGACAGTTGCCCCTTTACGTCTGGCATAAAACCAATAAATAGCGGCAGCCATAATGATCAGGGCCAAAGCAGACGGAACCCGGGAGGAGTATTCGGACACTTCACCGCACAAAGTGGAAACAGCAGCCACACTCCAATGCAAAAAAGGAGGTTTAAAAGCAATCTCACCATCATAATTCCGGGGCAAAATCCAATTCCCGTGTTCCAACATAGAATAAGCCACAATAGCTTCCCGAGGCTCACCTTTCGTATTATAATCCGTTAAACCTAAAAGAGGGAAAATGGTTAATACACATATTGATAATAATATCAACAAATTACGATTCTGTTCGTTCATCTTCATCAATGATAAAAAATTAACAATAAAAACTACGATCTATTTTTTATACAGGCTTTGCTCTATAATCGGATAAAAATAACTAGTTTTGTTGTAATTTTTCACAATATAGAAAATCTTTTTGATAGAATAAACGATAAAAATGAAATCTGTCATTCAACTTTAAACCTAACATGATGAAATTTAACAGGATACTTCTTAAACTCAGCGGAGAGTCGTTAATGGGCGCTCAAAAATACGGGATAGACGTGACCCGTGTCGAAAGCTACGCCCGACAAATAAAAGAAATCGCCGAAATGGGCATCCAGATAGGAATAGTAATCGGCGGAGGAAATATTTTCCGGGGACTGAGCGGTACCAATAAAGGATTCGACCGGGTTAAAGGAGATAGTATGGGTATGTTGGCCACCGTAATCAATAGTCTGGCACTCAGTTCGGCACTCGACAACGAGAATTGCCGGAACAAAGTACTGACAGCTATACGCATGGAGCCCATCGGAGAATTCTACTCCAAAGCCAAAGCGATAGAATACCTTGAAAACGGCTATGTCACCATTTTCAGTGCCGGAACGGGTAATCCCTATTTCACAACCGATACAGGCAGTAGTTTGCGTGCCATAGAAATAGAAGCCGATGCCATGTTGAAAGGGACACGGGTAGACGGTATTTATACCGCCGATCCGGAAAAAGATCCGACAGCCACCAAATTCGAGAAAATCACGTATGACGAAATTTATAATAAAGGGTTAAAAGTCATGGATCTCACCGCAACGACCATGTGCAAAGAAAACCACCTTCCTATCGTTGTTTTCAATATGGATGTTGAAGGAAACCTTAAAAAATTAATGGAAGGCCAACAGATCGGTACGATCGTCTATTAATCTGCTAATATAATATGAACTAATAGGTTGATGTTTGTTATTAGCCCATTATTTATTAGCAAATGATGCATACATGAGTATCCTTGATTCTATAAATACACCTGAAGATTTAAAAAAAGTATCTGAAGATTCATTGATTCAGTTATGTCAGGAAATCCGGCAGAAAATCATCGATGATTGTGCCGAAAATCCGGGACATCTCGGATCAAGTCTGGGAGTCGTAGAATTGACTGTTGCGCTTCATTATATCCTCGACACCCCTTACGACAATCTTGTTTGGGACGTCGGACATCAATCTTATGCCCATAAAATACTCACCGGCCGCAAAGAACAATTCAAAACCAAACGTATCTACGGAGGAATCAGCGGTTTCCCGAAGATATCGGAAAGTGAATACGATTCGTTCGGTACAGGTCATTCTTCTACTTCGATTTCGGCAGCTTTAGGCATGGCTATTGCAGCAAAAATCAACGGAGAAACCGGGCGGCAAAGCGTGGCCGTAATCGGCGACGGTTCGATGACAGGCGGAATGGCTTTCGAAGCCCTCAACAATGCCGGGGTATACGATTCCAACCTATTAGTCATCCTGAACGACAATAATATGGCGATCGATCCCAACGTAGGAGGCTTGAACGAATATCTGTTGGACATCAGTACTTCTAAGACCTATAATAAAATCAAGGGGGATGTATGGAACGTTTTAGGTAAACTAAACCGGATCAGTCCAGGCATGAGGAATTTTATCCAGAATATCGACAATAGCATAAAATCGATGCTTCTGAAAAAAAGTAATCTTTTCGAAGCTATGGGATTACGTTATTTCGGTCCTGTCGACGGCCACGATATCCATCATCTGATCAAAATATTACGGGACCTGAAAAATATACCGGGTCCTAAAGTTTTGCATTGCATTACGGTCAAAGGAAAAGGATTTAAAGAAGCCGAAATCAATCAAACAATCTGGCATGCCCCCGGCAAGTTCAATAAAGTGACCGGAGAGCGAATTAAAGAGAATAATCCTAACATTCCGGCCAAATTTCAGGATGTTTTTGGAAACACAGTCACAGAGCTGGCGAAGAGCAATTCCAAGATCATCGGAATCACCCCTGCTATGCCTACCGGCTGTTCATTAAATATCATGATGCATGAAATGCCGGATCGTTGTTTCGATGTCGGGATTGCCGAGCAACACGCCGTCACTTTTTCTGCCGGCCTGGCGGCAAAAGGATTTGTTCCTTTCTGCAATATCTATTCTTCATTTATGCAGAGAGCCTACGATCAGGTGATTCATGATGTCGCCCTACAAAATCTGAATGTTGTATTTTGCCTCGACCGGGCCGGTTTTGTCGGAGCCGACGGAGCCACCCATCATGGAGCTTTTGATTTAGCCTATTTCAGATGCATTCCGAATATGATCATCGCAGCTCCCCTGGACGAAGCGGAACTGAGAAATATGATGTACACCGCCCAATTACCTGACCAGGGACCTTTTTCCATCCGCTATCCACGCGGAAACGGTTTTCTTGCCGATTGGCATACTCCTTTTCAGGAACTGGAAATCGGTAAAGGCAGATGTTTGATCGAGGGAGAAAAAATAGCGATTTTATCTATCGGAAGTATCGGAAATGTAGCGAAGAAAGCTGTATCTCACTTCGAAGAATCGCTCGTCGCCCTTTATGATATGCGTTTTTTAAAACCTATAGACGAAGAATTATTACATACCGTTTTTCAAAAATTTTCTAAAATAATCACCTTGGAAGACGGAACGATTCAAGGTGGATTAGGAAGTGCTGTCGCCGAATTTATGGCCGACCACCAATATCATGCTACTATAAAAAGATTAGGAATTCCGGATAAGTTTATCGAGCACGGAACTCAACAACAATTATATGAAGAATGCGGATTCGATGAAAAAAGCATAACCCGGTGCATTCAGGAAATGCTCATAGAAAAGGATACCAGAGAATGAAAAACGAATTAAACAAACATTCAAATATAGTTTTGCCGGACTTAGGGTCTTGTTACAAAAAACTAAAACAGACCTTTACCAATCTTTCGGACGAAGAATTAAAAGGCCTGCTTCGTCCGGATTCGGTCAAATATTACAAGAAAGGTGAACTGATTTACGCGGAAGGCACAAGAATCAAAGGTTGTTATTTCATATACAGCGGAATCATCAAAATATATCAAACAGGACATGAAGGGAAAGAACAAATTATCAAATTCGATCAGGAAGGAGACCTCTTCGGCTTCCGTTCAGTCATCCGGCACGAACCTGCTTGCACCTCTATAGAAACACATTCAGAGGCAATTCTATGTTATATACCCGATTCGGTTTTGTTAAACTTAATCCGGAATAATTCAGGTTTTGCCTACGATATGATGCAAATAGCCTGTAAAGAATTGGGCGACTCGAATCGTTACATCCGGGATATTGCACAAAAATCTGTAAAAGAACGCCTGGCCGAGATCTTACTCCTCATTGCAGATGATTTCGGTATCGAACAAGACGGAAGTTTAAAACTGAATATCACCCGTGAAGACCTTAGCAATTTTGTCGGGACAGCGACAGAAACCGTTATTCGTTTACTTTCCGACTACAAAAACGACGGATTGATCGAAGTCAAAGGACGTAAAATAAAATTATTGAATATTGAAAAACTGAAAACGATTGCAGGAATGTAAAAAATATTGTATCTTGAGGGGCATTTAAAAAGAGGAACCTTCAAAGAAATACAATATGTTACAAATCTCAGAAAAAGGAAAAAAAATCCCGGCTTCTCCGATCCGTAAGCTGGTCCCTTATGCAGACCGTGCCAAAGAAAGAGGAATAAAGGTCTATCACCTGAATATCGGACAGCCGGATATCGCTACTCCTGAAGTAGCTTTGAAAGCAGTCCGGCAAATGAAACTTCCTGTAATCGAATATACGGCTTCCGCCGGAAATCATACACTTCGTACCAAATTAGCCGGATATTATCAGAAATTAGGGATCTCCCTGACCGAAGAAGACATACTGATTACTACCGGTGGCTCGGAAGCCATTCTGTTTGCTTTCATGAGCACCTTGAACGAGGGAGATGAAATTATTATACCGGAGCCGTTTTACGCCAATTATACGGCTTTCGCCTTAATGGTCGGAGCCAAAATTAAAACGGTAACAGCAAAAATCGAAGACAATTTCGCCCTTCCACCGATGAGTGAATTTGAAAAACAAATTACACCCAAAACCAAAGGAATTGTAATTGTCAACCCCAATAATCCGACAGGTTATCTATATTCCCCCAAAGAGCTGGAAGAGCTGGCGAAGATTGTAAAAAAACACGAATTATACCTATATTCTGACGAAGTCTACAGACGATATTGTTATGATGGCTTAAAACATTTTTCAGTAATGAATCTGAAAGGAATCGAACAAAACACCATTCTTTTCGATTCCATGTCGAAGCGTTACAGCGAATGCGGTATCCGTGTCGGAGCGATCATCACTAAAAATAAAGCGATATTGGATGCAGCCCTCAAATTCGGCATGGCCCGCCTTTGCCCTCCCGCTTTGGGACAAATTGCAGCCGAAGCCTCTCTGGACACCACCGACGAATATTTTGAAAGCGTCTATCATGAATATATCAAAAGAAGAAACTTCATGGTAGAAGCCTTGAATAAAATGCCGGGAGTGGTTTGTCCTATACCCAAAGGGGCCTTTTATTCCATAGTCAAGTTGCCTGTCGACGACGCTGAAAAATTCGCTCAATGGTTATTGGAAGAATTCGACTATAACGGTCAAACCGTTATGCTCGCCCCTGCCAGCGGCTTCTATTATACTCCCGGATTAGGCAAAAATGAAGTAAGAATAGCTTATGTACTAAAAATCAGTGATCTTCAAAAAGCGATGGAAATTTTATCCGTAGCTTTAAAGACTTACCCGGGAAGGACATTATAAATTAAGAAACAGATTAATAGGCATTTTCCGGGAAGTTTTAGCAGATAGCTTTCAGCTTTTAGCTTTTAGTTTTATCTTTGCAGCAGAAAAGAATTATTTTTTAAAATAAAATTATGACATCGGATTCCGAATTTAACACCATCAGACCCTATTGCGATAGCGAAATAGAGGCAGCAATAGAACGTCTATGTAAATCAGAAGAATTTTTGACTCTGTTTACACACCTAACTAAAATGGACCGTGCAACCATACAAGGAGCTTTACAAGGAATTCGAAGCCGTGCGGAATTTCAAGCCAAATTTTTCGGTCCGGCCATCCAATCTCTGATCAATACGACTACAGACGGAATTACAGTATCAGGAATGGAATTGGTCGACAAAAATACTTCTTATATTTTTATGTCCAATCATCGGGATATCATTCTCGATTCGGCCATCCTGAATGTACTTTTGCGTCAACATGGTAATAAATACACCCGGGCTGCTATAGGAAGTAATCTCCTGATCAACGACTGGGTAACCGATTTGGTCAAATTAGATTCTTGTTTTGTCATAGAGAGAGATATAACAGTGAGAGAAATGCTTACGAGTTCGGCTCTCCGCTCAAAATATATCCGGGAAGTCATCGAAGAAAACGAAGATTCGGTATGGATCGCCGAACGGGAAGGAAGAACTAAAAACGGCGATGATAAAGCCCAACCCAGTCTATTGAAAATGCTGAAGATGAGCGGTCCCACCCAATTCGGGATCAATTTCAGAGAACTACATATCATGCCCCTCGCCATCTCCTACGAATGGGAGCCTTGCGATGCCCTGAAAACCTCGGAATTATATACCAAAACCGTCGGAGAATATATCAAAACTCCCGAAGCCGATATGAACAGTATGCTCACCGGGCTAAGTGACTACAAAGGACGCGTACATTTCCATATCGATCAGCTCACAGATCAGGAATTCGATGAACTGGATCAACTTCCCTCCAATGGAGACAGAATAGAAGCACTCGCCGGAATTATCGATTCTAAAATTCATCAGAATTTCAAGCTTTGGCCGAATAATTACATCGCCTATGATTTATTACATTCGGTAAATAAATTCAAAGCATTCTATACCGAAGAAGAAAAGAAACGTTTTATCGAAGTGATGACTCAAAAAATGGATAAACTGGAAGGGAATATTTCCCTACTGAACAATATTTATCTGGAAATATATGCTAATCCGGTAAAAAATCAATTGAAATTATAATCCTTCGTACAGCAAGGACGAATACAATGTTTAACGGATAGAAAAAACGATTCGCCTGCCGCATTTTAATTTTACATATAAGTTATACCCACTATGAAAATTATTCGCCTACTGATAATACTCACTGCTTTCTTACTGATGATATCGAGTGCACTATCTCTATTTAGCAATACCGATAGGACACCGGTCTATATCAACGTCGCTTCTATGGCTTGTTTAATGATAGTCGTTACACTGTTAAACTTCAAGAATAAAAATAAAAACGAACAATAATGTACAAAGTAAAACGTACAATTTACGTCGATAACCAATCGATTGACGTTTGGTTCGGATTAGTAAGCAAAACCAAAAACGGTAAAAACGGAAAATATACGGTCTATCTGTTGACCGACGATCCCAACAATCCTTATAATCACGCGGAGCCTATCTTGAGCAATATCACCTCAAAAGAAACAGCCGTCCGAAAAGCAATCGAATATACCAAAGAGCTGTTTCATAATATATTGATCAGCCAAAAAAACAACAATAAATCGCAAGAAGACAATGGAAAGAAAAGTCAGAGTTAGATTTGCTCCAAGTCCGACGGGAGCGCTTCACTTAGGAGGAGTAAGAACAGCCCTCTTCAATTATCTGTTTGCCCGCCATTATGGTGGAGATTTTCTTTTAAGAATCGAAGATACTGACCAAACCCGGTATGTACCCGGTGCAGAAGAATACATTATAGAGTCTTTGAAATGGTGTGGCTTAAAAGTGGATGAAGGAGTTGGGGTAGGTGGAGAATACGGTCCATATCGTCAAAGTGAAAGAAAAGAAATCTACAAAAAATATGCCCTCCAACTCGTTGAATCGGGAAATGCATACTACTCTTTCGATACAGCCGAAGAATTGGATGCGATGAGAAAAGAGTGTGAAGGACGTGGGGAAACATTTATTTACAATGCCACGAGCAGAGGTAAATTAAAGAATTCCCTGAATATGGATGCCGGTAAAGTAAAACAATTGCTGGAAGCGGGTGTGCATTATGTCATCCGTTTTAAAATGCCCGAGCATGAAGATCTTCTCCTTCACGACATTATTCGCGGAGAAGTCCATTTCAACAGCTCCCTGCTTGACGATAAAGTGCTCTATAAGTCGGACGGAATGCCTACTTATCACCTGGCCAACATTGTAGACGACCACTTAATGAAAATCACCCATGTTATCCGTGGAGAAGAATGGTTGCCTTCTCTTCCCTTACATGTGTTGCTTTACAAAGCCTTCGGTTGGGAAGACACCATGCCTGAATTCGCTCACCTCCCGCTGATCTTAAAACCGGTAGGGAACGGCAAATTAAGCAAACGGGACGGTAACAAAATGGGATTCCCGGTATTCCCGATGGAATTTACAGATCCGGCAACCGGAGAAAAATGGCATGGCTACAAAGAAGACGGTTATTTCCCTGAAGCATTCATCAATATGCTGGCCCTTTTGGGATGGAATCCGGGTACGGACCAGGAAATATTCTCCCTTCAGGAGTTATGCGAACTATTCACTTTAGACAGAGTTAAAAAGTCAGGAGCTAAATTCGATCCCGAAAAAACAAAATGGTTTAATCATAAATATTTGGTGGCTAAACCGGATGCTGAATTAGCAGATCTAGTCGACGAAATGCTTAAAGCAGAACAAATCGTTTTCGACAGGAAAAAAACCGAGAAAATCTGTAGTCTGATGAAAGAACGCTATAATTTTGTAGCCGATTTGTATGCAGACTGCCGCTTTTTTTTCGTTACTCCTACCGAATTTAATGAAAAAGATACCAAAAAATATTGGAAAGAAGATACACCTGCTTTAATGCGTGAATTACTGGAAATACTGAAGAGTATCGATGATTATTCTTTTGCCAATACGGAGAAAATCATTTCTGCCTGGATCACCGAAAAAGGCTTAGGCTTCGGTAAGGTAATGAATCCTTTCCGGGTAGCCATTATCGGTGCTGCTAAAGGACCGCATATGTTCGATGTTATCGAAATTATCGGTAAAGAAGAAACGATACGCCGTATGGAAAAAGCATTGTCCACTTTATAAAACCAAATCATGGAATCGGAAAAACAATATGCCATGTTTATTCATCTTTCCCAATTGGCCGGAAGTATCGTCGTCGGTTTGGGATGGATATTGCCTTTAGTATTGTGGCTGACTAAAAAAGATAGCTCCGAATACATCGATGCCAATGGAAAAATCGTGATGAATTGGATTATTTCCTGCTTGATTTACGGTATTGTCAGTGGTATACTTTGCCTTATAGGGATCGGTGTCGTCCTGCTCATCGCCCTGGCGATATGTAACCTGACATTTATTATCATAGGTTCCGTCAAAGCAAGCCAGGGAAACTTATGGCCTTATCCTTTATCTATTCCATTTATTAAATAAAGAAAAGCAGTTATATACATATTTGCACTTATAATCGTACATTAGGGTAAACATGTATATAAACACTTAAAGAAAATAACCGGAATATCAGTTTCCGGTTATTTTTTTCTCGCTTTGTAACAATCTACAGGTGCTGTTCGTCATAGTTGAAAATTGTCTTAGCTATGAAAAAATTTATCGTAATCCTTTTATCCAACTTTATTTTCACAATCAGTTTTGCACAAACCGATGCCGCTTACCGGATCTTCGGTGAAATTATGACAGTAGAGAATAAAGTCTATAAAGGTTTCATCACTTGGAATGGGAACAAAAATTATTGGATAGATTTTTTTGAGGCCTCGAAAATTGAAAATCCTTATCGTTCCTATTTCAAAAGGAGCGACGGATTGGTTTTCAGAGCAAACGACAGGGAATTCATAACACCTCCGACACATAATTTTTGTTGCCGTTTCGGAAATATAAAAAGTATCCGGCCCACTGATGTAAATGAAATCGTTCTGCAATTAAAAAACGGAGACCGACTCACTTTGGTCAAAGGGTACTCATCGGACATAAATACCCATATACGAATTACTACTCCAACCGAAACGACCTCGATAAAATGGGATCATATCAGTGAAATTCATTTTATGGGAGCAGACAAGGAGGCCATTGCCCCCGAAACGAACCAAGTCGCCGGTACGGTAAAAAGTACCCAGGGTATATACAAGGGAATCATTTATTGGAATTCCCAGCAAAGACAAAGTCAGGAAAAAATGAACCAGATAAATATTTTTTTAAACAAAATAAAGAAGTTATATGCATTCAAAGGTAAAAACGGGAACCATACTTTCGGATTGATCCCCTTAGTCTCTCCAAACGATGACCCTGCAGATGCACAGATCAATGCACTTTACCCAGTAGAAAACATAACGATCAACATGCCCAATATCGGTAGCGTATGTGTATCCCGGGCACAATTCGAAGAATTGACGATCATCCCCATCTCCGAATTGAATTTATTGAGTTATGACGATTTTCCAAGTCCCCAAGCCATAAAAGGAGAAGTAGTCACCCGCTCGGGACAAACTTTCGCCGGTAACCTGGCTTACGATCTGGACGAGAGCTATGAATTTGAAGTGCTCGACGGTAAAAACAATACGATCAGCTACCGTATCCCGTTTCGTTACATCCGCTCCATCGCACCAAAAAATTACAAATATTCCTTTATCACGCTACGGAATAACAGTCAGCTCAGCCTGGGAGAAACTTGTGATGTCAATCAGGATAACAATGGAATTATTATTTTCAGGAACGGTCAAAATCCAGTATACATCCTATGGTCGGAAATAAAAGAAATCAATCTGAAATGATCAGGTTGTAATCATCTGAATAGCGCTTTTCTATTTCATCGAAAACCTCCCAAAGAACGTCGATCGTCGGAGCCCGTAACATTCGGATCCGAAGATCCCTGAAATGAGGTAAACCTTTAAACATAGAGGCCATATGACGCCTCATATGCAGTAATCCACGAACCTCGTCGATCCACTCTACCGATAAGAGAATTTGTTCTTTGATCACCTCGATCTGTTCTTTTACAGATAAATCGGGTAATAACTCACCCGTTTCAAAATAATGCCTGATTTGTTTAAATATCCAGGGATGCCCGATCGTAGCTCTTCCGATCATTACGCCATCGACTCCATACCTCTCGAAAGCCTCTTTCGCTTTCTCCGGAGAAGTAATATCTCCATTGCCTAAAATAGGAATTTTTATCCGGGGATTATTTTTTACCCGGGCAATCGGTTCCCAATCGGCTTCTCCGGAATACATCTGAGAACGGGTACGCCCATGAATAGCCAAAGCCTGAATCCCCACATCCTGCAAACGTTCAGCAATGTCTTCGATAATGATATGCTCACAATCCCAGCCTAAACGGGTTTTTGCCGTCACAGGAATCTTAACGGCTTGTACAATCTGCCGTGTCATTTCAACCATCAAAGGAATGTCCTTCAACATGCCGGCCCCGGCCCCTTTCTGAGCAACCCGTTTCACCGGACATCCAAAATTAATATCTATAAAATCAGGCCGAACCTCCTCCACAATTTTGGCAGCTTCGACCATAGAATCGATAAAACGTCCGTAGATCTGAATCGTAACCGGACGTTCTGTTTCATCGATCGTCAATTTTTTCAACGATTTATTCACCGAACGAACCAACGCATCGGCAGATACAAACTCAGAATACAACCAATCCGCACCATATTTCTTACAAAATTTCCGGAAAGGAGGATTGGTCACATCTTCCATCGGAGCCAATATCAATGGCCTGTCTCCTACTTCTATCCCAGCTACTTTCATTTATTATTCAGATATTTTAAACATTATATTAACGGTCTTCCCGGCAAATACGCTAATTTTACGACAAAAATAAATAAAATGCAGTTGTAAGATGATGTTACTGATAAAAATCAGCCTATTATTTAGCCTGTTATTGCCTGACTCCGGAAAATGGCAAAGAATTCAGACCCCGGAATGTATTTCGTTCCTGTTTCCCAATACTCCTGAAAAGATTGTAAATACAAACAACGGGATACGTTCCACCATTTACCAAACCAAAGATCTGACCTGCGTATTTGGAATTGTTTGTTCAGATATGTCATCTAAAAAGATCAGAATAACAAGTGAATACGCTCAAATACTTTATGAAGAACTTAAAAAAGGGAGTTTATCCATCGAAACGGCGATCCTCAAAGAAGAAAAAACGATTCCTTACGAAAATATGATTATCAAAGAAATTCAATACTCTATCTATAAAGATAAGTATGAGATGACCTATATTAAAAGATTTATTTTCAGAGATAATTATATTTATCAAATATCGATAGGAGGACGTACCCGCCATATGTCTGTCATTCAAAACGAAATGGAAACATTCTTCAATTCTATATCCTTCCACGATCCTACAGAAAAGATAAACGAAGTTCAGAATTAGTTTTATTTGTAACTTTTAGCTATATTCGATCGTCATATCTGCAACATGACGAGAAAAGAATATAATAAATGCGTTGATGATTTCGCAGATGCTTTGTTCCGATTTATCGTAAAATCCAGTCACAACAAAGCATTAGCTGACGATATCGTACAAGACAGTTTCCTGATTTTATGGGAAAATGTCTCCGAAATTGCATGCGTTAAAGCGAAGTCATTCCTTTTTACCACCGCCTATCACAAGCTGATCGACACGTTTCGTCATGAAAAAAAGAATGCAGACTTTGAAAATATAAATCCGACAAGTTATTTGACCGAGGAAAAATTTACCGATTTAAATGAAATCCTCGAATTTGCACTCAATAAATTACCGCCGATACAGAAGACGGTTGTATTATTAAGGGATTATGAAAATTACTCTTACAAAGAAATTGCAGAAATTACTTCTTTATCCGAGACTCAAGTGAAAGTGTATATTTTCAGAGCCCGGAATTTTATGAAAGACTTTATTCGTAAACCGGAACTGATACTTTAATACAAATACTATTATTAACAATATATCATGAATATAAATAGAAATAATTATGAGAAATATTTCATCGACTACTTAGAAGGTACTCTTTCTAAGGATGATATTCATGATTTACGGGTATTTCTTTTGTTTAATCAAGATCTGGCGGAATTATTGGATGACATAGCAAAAATAAAATTAACCGCTCCCTCGGTCCGATATACCCGTAAAGAAAACCTCAAAAAAGATGAACTCCATGCATGTAAAGATTATTATGCGATCGCTATTGCTGAGAATTCGCTCAGCACACAAGATATTTCAGACATTAAGCACTCTTCCCGTAAACAAGAAATAACAAAACAGGCAGAAGTATACCGTCAACTGAAACTAACACCGGACACGAAAATACGTTATACCCGAAAATCCAAGCTTTACCATTCGGCTTACCGGCAATTAGGGTACAAATATAGTTCGATTGCTGCTATTCTCCTTTTGATACTGACCATCGCTATAACAGTCCTGAAGTCCGATGATATTCACCCCCAGGCAACCGAAATAACCATGGTCCTTCCGCCTGCGATCGAGATTCCTGCTATAGATCGGGTTCTATTTATAAAAGAGCAATCTTTGCCCCCGCTTCCTTGTCCAAAGCCGGTTATTCCGGTACAACCGACAAGAATCCCGGTAATGACCATCCAGGAATTACCCATTTGTGGAATAACTCCTACTTCGGTTCAGGAAGCGGCAAAAATCCGGATGAGTTCTCCTGCTTTTAATTCTTCGGAACTTATTTTAACAGAAAATGCGATAGCCTGGAAGCCTTCGGAAAGTAAATTTTTAAGTAACAACCTCTTTTCTTCTATGATCAATACAGGAAAAATGATTGCAGAAAAATTGAAAAACAATATCGGTAAGGAGTAACAAATATCCCCCTTAATCCGTCACATTCGAAATAACACATAAATAATTAAAAATAACAATCATGAAAATTCTACTCGCTATCATTTTGATTTTTCCAATTTTCAATATCGTAGCACAAAATCCGGTTCAACCGAAGGATTCTACTGTAGGAAAAGACGAATTGATCATCATTTCACCGGAAAAAAAAGTCCATTCCGATACCTCTGAATTAATGATTATTAGAGACAGTAGTCAAAAACACAAGGAAGCAAATATTTCCGAATTATTTATCATAGGCCGTAATGCCTATAAACGGGGACATATCTGTAAAAACGACCAATACCCGCCATTCGAAGGACATTGGAGTGGATTCTATTATGGTTTCGTCAATTTCGGTAATACCGACTATTCGATGTACGAAGGCACAGCATATGAAGAATACGGAGAATTTATGGAATTGGATTGGAGTCATTCTTTTGCAATGCAATTCAATGTCTTTAAACACAGTATCAATCTGGTACATCGAAATAACTTCGGTATTGTATGGGGGGCCGGGTTTGAATATCAGCGGCTACGGTTCGAAAATAATTATAGTTCCGTAACCTGGGCCGATCATCAACTTATTCCGATCGACTTACACGAAAATGATAAAATTGCCAGTGTTAAACGTAGTAGTTTTAAAACTTTCTACCTGACCATCCCTTTAATGCTTGAACTTCAACTGCCTGCGGCTAAAAGAAACCGATTCTATATTTCCGGAGGTATTATGGGAGGGGTAAGATTACATTCGAAAACAAAAGTCGTTTATAAAGATAGCAGCGGGGATAAACACAAAAAGAAAGAAAAAAATAATTTCAATATGGTCCCCTTCAAAGCCGATCTCGTCGGAAGAGTGGGCTATAAACGCCTGAGCCTTTGGGGAAGCTACACGCTGACCAATATGTTCAAATCCGATAAAGGCCCGGAACTGCATGCTTATACGGTAGGCATCGGTGTTACCTTTTAGCAAACGATAAAAAGTTTCCGGGAATACAGCAGTCAAATTATTGGCCGGCTGCTGTCACCTGGAAACTTGAAAACACAAACTATTCGTTCATCACCTTTGTTTGCCGGTCGATGGAAGCTTGGTGAATCGCTTTGAAAACTTTTTCTAAAAACTCATTATCCAGTCCCATCTCAGCTCCTTTGACAAACACCTTTTCCAGGATTTTATCCCAACGTCCGGGTTGCAGAATAGTAATATTATTTTGCTTTTTATATTTTCCGATTTCGTCGGATACCTTCATCCGCCGGGTCAATAGCTCCAATATATCGTTATCGATATCATCGATCTGCGCCCGCAATTCATCTATGTTTTCCTTGTATTCTATGTTTTCCGAATCTATATCCCGGATAATCAGTTTTCCTAAAATTTCCCGAAGAGAAGTCGGTGTGACTTGCTGTGCAGCATCACTCAAAGCTATTTCAGGACAAATATGGGATTCGATGATCAGTCCGTCGAACCCCAAATCCATCGCTTGCTGGGAAACTTCCTGAATATATTCCCGTTTACCTGAAATATGGCTTGGGTCACAAATCATCAACATATCGGGAAAACGCCGTTTTATCTCGATAGGTAATTGCCACTGAGGAACATTGCGGTACTTGGATTTTACATAAGCAGAAAAACCCCGATGAATCACACCGATTTTTTTCAGTCCTGCCATATTTAAGCGTTCCAAAGCACCGATCCAGAGTTCGACATCCGGATTGACAGGATTTTTCACTAAAACCGGAATATCGGTACCTTTTAAAGCGTCGGCTATTTCCTGCATAGCAAAAGGATTGGCAGAAGTACGTGCCCCGATCCACAACATATCCACGCCGGCTTTCAGAGCTTCGTACACATGTTTGACATTAGCTACTTCCGTAGAAATTTTCATTCCTAACTCACGCTGCACCCGCTTCATCCAGACTAATCCTTCGGAACCGACTCCCTCGAAACAATTCGGACGGGTACGGGGTTTCCAGATCCCTGCCCTCAAAACTTCCACTCCGGCGGCCTTCAAACCTTTGGCTGTTTCAAAAACCTGTTGTTCACTCTCCGCACTGCAAGGTCCTGCAATAATAATAGGCTTAGTAGTATCTGTAAATAATCCCCAGTCCTCTACTTTTACCAAATCTAATTTTGTCGCTGTCATATATTTCTTTTTTATAAATTCAAATCAGTATTCTTACCGGATGATCCTTTTTATTTTATTAGCCTTATGGATCAAGTCCTTCACTCCTTTTTCATCATAATCTGCAATATGTTTTTTAAATTCCTGCAATTTTTCGATATAGGTATCTAAAACAGTCAATATATTCTCTTTATTCTGAGAGAATATCGGAGCCCACATGTCTGCATTACTTTTAGCCAATCGTACCGTCGATGAAAAACCACCGGAAGCCAGGTCAAAGATATTCTTTTCATTCTTTTCTTTTTCCAAAACAGTCAACGCAAGTGCAAAAGAAGTGATATGGGAAATATGGGAAATATAAGCCGTATGCATGTCATGATGTGCGGCCCGCATATATATCACCCTCATATTGAGGCAATCATACATTTGCTTGACCAGTTCGACGGCTTGCATATCCGAATCTTCAGCATTGCAAATAATGCCTGCCCGTCCGTCGAATAATCCGGGCAAAGCAGCCCAGGGACCCGAATATTCTGTCCCTGCCATGGGATGAGCAGCGACAAAATTCTTCCGGTTCGGATGATAACGAACCATATCGTTGATTTTTTCTTTCGTCGAACAGACATCGGTCACTACCTGACGGTCCACCTTATCCAGTATATCCGGGATCATCCGGATAGCTATACTTACCGGCACAGCTACGACAATCATATCGCTCATAGCAATACATTCTTCATAACTGACGATTTCGTCGACCAATCCCAATTCCTTCGCAGCCGAAGCATGCAAAGCATCCGCTTCAACCCCGACAACACGATCGGCAAAACCCCGGTTTTTCAAATCTACTGCCATAGAACCACCGATCAATCCAACTCCTATTATTCCAACTTGCATATCAACATTTCTTTTTATCCGACATTTACAACTGCTTCAACACCACGAACCATGTTTAAAATGACTCACATGTAAAACCCGGCGAATCCGTCCGGCAGCTTCACGTAATACCTCTTGTTTCGCACACAATGAAATCCGGATATAACGTTCGCCGTTACTTCCAAAAATAAAACCGGGAGTAATAAATACATGCGCTTTTTGCAAAATCATATCCGACAATTTTTCCCCACTCTCTTCCCGGTCATCGATCTTTCCCCACAAAAACATACCTCCGCTATGTTTATCGTATCTCACACCCAACAGATCGAAAATTTCTCCGGCCAATTTCTGTCTTTCCCGGTATTCTGCATTCAATTGTGCATACCAATCGTCTTTTTGGGATAAAGCTTTCACAGCTGCCAATTGGAGCGGTTTGAACATACCCGAATCCATATTGCTTTTCACTTTCAACACCTGGGAAATGACATCTGCATCTCCGGCAATCATCCCGATTCTCCAACCCGACATATGATGTGCTTTACTCAGTGAGTTCAGTTCCACACAGCAGGTTTTCGCCCCATCGATACTCAAAATACTCAGTTGTTCATCATTTAATATAAAACTATAGGGATTATCATTACAGATCAAAATCCGGTGTTTCAAGCCAAACTCTACCAACCTTTCGTATAATGCCATCGTAGCTTTTGCTCCGGTAGGCATATTCGGATAATTTGTCCACATCATTTTTACCCTGGAAAGATCCCTGTTTTCCAACTGTTCAAAATCGGGCATCCATCCGGTTTCTTCCTTCAAATCATAAAGCACGATCCCGGCTTCTGCCAGTAAAGAAGCCGAGGAATAAGTGGGATATCCGGGATTAGGTACAAGCACTTGATCTCCTTTATTCAAAAAAGCCAGAGACAATAACAAAATTCCTTCTTTAGAACCGGCCAAAGGTTGAATCTCCGTATCCGGATTCAAATCTACCCGATAATATTTCTTATACCAGGTAGCAAATCCTTCACGCAGTTCTTTTATTCCTTTATAACTTTGATAAGCGTGATTACCTGGATGCTGAGCCTCTTTGATCAAAGTCAGGATAGCTTCCTCGGGTGGCATCCGGTCAGGGGCACCGATTCCCAGATTAATCACTTCGGCTCCTTGTCGGTTCATCAAATCAATCTCTTGTAATTTTTTTGAAAAATAGTATTCACTGACACTATTCGTTCTGTTTGCCGGTTTAATTATCATCGTTTACGATTTTTGATTTACAACTTATATACTTTCTAATCAACAATAACTTTTATATTCCCCCATCACTGTCAGTTCATCGACCAATGGTCTTACAGCATTCATCGCTTCCAGATAATGTCCGTAATCATCGAATTTCAGATCCACATAAAAAAAATACTGCCATTCCTTCCCCGGTATAGGCAAGGATTGTATTTTCGTCAGGTTAAGGTCATAAAAGGCAAATATGGAAAGTACCTGCGATAACCGACCTGTCTTATGAGGCAACGTAAAGCAAATCGAGGATTTATCGATATCTTTCTCTGATACGGTAATATGGTCGTCCAGGATCAGAAAACGGGTGAAATTTTGCTTATGAGTCTCTATACTAGCCTGAAGAATCTCCAAACCGAATAATTCTGCAGCCAATTCAGAAGCAATCGCACCGATCCGTCTTTGTCCGTTCCGCATTATATCGGCAGCACTTTTGGCTGTATCTTCCGATTCTACCAAACGGATATGTGGATATGATTTAAAAAATTCACGGGTCTGGGCTATAGCCATATAATGTGAATGCACTTCAGTAATCTCTTCTATAGTCTGCCCGGGCAAAGCCATCAGGTTTTGCTGAATCCGAAGGAATACCTCCCCTTTCACTTTGCGGGAATGTTTATGCAACAAAGAATAATTCGGTAATAATCCTCCTGCCACGGTATTCTCGATAGCCATGATAGCTCCCGAAGCTTTTCCCTGATCCAAAGCAACAAACAAATCTTCAAAACTAAGACATTCACACACACCGATCTCATTTCCATAAAACAACCGGGCAGCTTGCTCGTGAAAACATCCGTGTACTCCTTGAATTGCAATTTTCGTCATTTTCCGTCACTTTTAATTCGTATATCGGTCAATAAAAAACCCCGGACATTATGCCGGGGTTTATATTATTCCATTATTATTTTCAGGACAAAATACACAGCCTCCGGCTACTCTTCATAAAATAAAAGTAGAAGTAAAAATAAAACCAGCTGCTAAATCGAAAATACGTCGCCATCTTTGTCCAAATAAAAAAGCCCTGAGTGATCAGGGCTTACTTTAATCCTATTTTTTAATCATTACACGGAAGCCCTTTACTCTCTGCTAAAAAAGTAAAAATAAAAATAATATGCATTCCAAAATGATTTCATCGCTCTGTTTTTGTTTTGTGACGACAAATATACAAACAAATCTATTTCTTGCAAATGTATCCCATTTATTTTTCAGAGAATCTCTCTTTTTAGTACAAATACGATTCTCAATGTTTAGAATATAACATATAAAAGCCTCCCTCCGATATACTTACTGATGAGCTTTTTTTTCTAACTTTGTCCGTATAAATTTTAATCCTATATTCATGTCAGATCCTAAGACCTTATTCCTACTAGACGCCTATGCACTGATATACCGGTCGTATTATGCTTTTATCAATAATCCCCGGATTACCACCACAGGAATAAACACCTCCGCCACCTTTGGTTTTTGTAATTTTCTGATCGAATTATTAGAATTAGAAAAACCGACTCATATCGCAGTGATTTTCGATCCCGAAGGTCCCACTTTCCGGCACGAAATGTACACACCTTATAAAGCACAACGTCCCCCGATGCCGGAAGATCTGAGAAAATCCATTCCTTATATAAAAAAAATTATCGCAGGTCTGGGTATTTCTTGTCTGGATGCGCCGGGTTACGAAGCCGACGATTTTATCGGTACCCTGGCCAAAAGAGCGGAGAAAGAAGGTTATACCGTTTATATGATCACGCCGGATAAAGATTATGCCCAGCTGGTCAGTGAAAAAGTTTTTATGTATAAACCCGGACGTTCAGGAAATAAATCGGAAGTCTGGGGTATTCCCGAAGTATTGGATCACTTCGGGATCGAACGGGTGGATCAGGTCATCGATATTTTAGGACTGATGGGAGATACGGCGGACAATGTTCCGGGATGTTCCGGAATCGGCCCTAAAAGCGCTGCTGCCCTGGTCTATAAATATGGAGATATCGACGGAATATATGCCCATATCGATGAACTCAAAGGCAAACAACGGCAGAATCTGCTCGATTGCCAGCCAACCGTCCATTTGTCACGTACCCTGGTCACTATTTGTACCGAAGTTCCTACCGATATCACTCCCGAAGATCTTGAGAAGAAACATATCGATGTAAAAATTCTGGATCCTATTTTCAAAGAACTGGAACTCTTTTCATTGGTAAAACGGGTATTGAATACAGATATAGAAGAAGATACCTCAGAGAAATTGTCGGACATCAAAGTCAGTTATACCGACCATTCCCAAGATCCGGCTTCTTTACTGCAAAAACTGGAAGAAGCAGATCTTTATGCTTTATATGTTGTTTTCAAAAACGGGACTCTGTATAATTCCTGGCCGACTCATCTGTGCTTCTCGACAAAACTTCACGAAGTAAGTTATATCAATCTGCCTAATGACAAAAACAAGGCATTGGAAATCATACTCCAATTCCAGGCCATTTTTGAAAACAAAAATAAAATTTTAATATCGGCCGATGTAAAAAACGATATCATTTGGTTGAAAAGAGCAGGTATCAAACTCAAAAATGATATTTTCGACATTAAAATAGCCCATTATGTACTCCATCCGGACATATCACACGACTTAGGCCGGGTTGCTTTGGAATACCTCAATTATAAACTCTCGGGAAGTAAAAAAGAAGATCAGCAACTCACGCTCCAGTTCGATGAAGAAGCAGGGACGGAAGATAACGATTTTGCAGAGAAAACCGATGTTATCTTCCAGCTTCATGAAAAACTCTGTGACGATCTGCAACAGACCGGCTTACTGGCACTTTATAACAACATCGAAATGCCACTGGTTTTTGTACTCGCCGACATGGAATACGAAGGAGTAAGCATCGATTGTAACGAACTTCAGTCCATTTCAAGCGAACTAAAAGAACGGATCGATATCATTGAAAAAGAAATCTATGAATTAGCTCATCAGGAATTCAACATCAGTTCCCCCAAGCAATTGGGTGAAGTACTCTTCGATAAACTGAAAATCGACAGTAATCACAAAAAGACAAAATCCGGTCAATACAGTACTTCAGAACAAGTGCTTGTAAAATTAGAAGACGAACATCCCATTATCAATAAAATACTGGATTACCGGGGATTAAAAAAACTTTTGACGACATATGCAGAAGCACTTCCCAGTTTTATCGACCCGGGGACAGGAAAAATACACACTCATTTCAATCAGGCAGAAGCGGCAACCGGTCGTTTAAGCAGCCTGAACCCGAATCTGCAAAATATCCCTATCCGCACAGAAGAAGGCCGGAAAATCCGTAAGGCTTTCGTTACCGGTAATGACGACTATTTGTTTTTCTCAGCCGACTATTCCCAGGTCGAATTACGGTTGATGGCTCATTTAAGTCAGGATAAAGAATTGATTCATGCTTTCAATCACGGTATAGATGTACATACCGCTACAGCTTCAAAAATTTATCATGTCACCTTAGAGGAAGTAACTCCTGAAATGCGCCGCCGGGCTAAAACAGCTAATTTCGGTATCATATACGGTATATCTGCCTGGGGCTTGGCCGAAAGACTCCACATCAGCCGCAAAGAAGGCAAAGAATTGATCGACGGTTATTTCGATCTTTATCCAGGCGTGAAAAAATACATGGAAGAATCCGTCGAAAAAGCCAGAAAAAAAGAATTTGTCGAAACAATTATGGGCCGCAGACGTTATCTCCGGGACATAAACTCCCGGAATGCCGTAGTCAGAGGGATGGCGGAACGAAATGCCATCAATGCTCCGATACAGGGATCGGCTGCCGATATTATAAAAATGGCTATGATCTGTATCCAAAAACGCATTCAGGAAGAAGGATTGATGTCCAGAATGATCATTCAAGTTCATGACGAACTCAATTTCAAATGCCATAAATCCGAACAATATCTCCTGAAAAGCCTGGTGACGAATTGTATGGAGCATGTAATAAAACTCTCTGTGCCTCTAACGGTTAGTACAGGATTCGGAAACAATTGGTATGAAGCACATTGACCTGTAAAAAAACTTGTTTCAATTTAATAAATGTAAATTAATCCCGATTTTTTTATATTATTGCAATAAATTTCAATCAAACCAATATGCGAGTATTTATTAAAAATAGAATCCTGTTCTATTTTATATTTTTCATATATACTCCGGCTAGCTTCGCTCAGGATTATTCCTTTTCTCAATTTTGGGAGAATCGGATTTATTATAATCCTTCCTTCGTTGGTTTGAATGAAGGTGAATTCAACGGACAATTGACCTATCGGAAACTCTGGCCCAAATTTCCGGGTAATTTTTCAACGATTTTTTTTTCCGCCGATTTAAAAACATACAATAATTATGGATTCGGATTATCCGTTATTTCAAGTGATGAAGGGGGTGGTTTTATAAAATCGAACAGTATCGGACTATCCTACTCCTGGAGAGGGTATTTCAACAAAGAAAAAAATATCTACTTTCAATTAGGAGTGAAAGGTTCTTATTATGACGAAAGGCTGAATCCGAACAAATACATTTATTCCGGGAATCTTCATGAAATATACGGTAACATTCTACCGTTACCGGCTTTGGACATTGTCAATGAAAAACAAAATTATTGGGATTTCAGTACAGGTTTTATGATCTATGTTCCCTGGGAACGTCATTACCGTGAATTTATGCATAATTTCATCGGATTTTCCGTCAATCATTTCACCCGCCCTAAAGACAATTTTATCGAAGAAAATGCCCGGATTCCGATCAAACTGAGTTTACAATGGAATAGTTTTATCAGAACCTCCCTTTATAGCCTCGACAAAAAAAGTAGTTTATATGTTTGTCCGGGATTATTATATGAAAACCGAGGAGATCGATTATTATCTTCCTCCTCATTCGATAACTTTATCGTCGGTTCGGATATCACCACCGATCCCTTATTCGGTGGAGTATGGTATAGTTCTCAGCTCCTGAACAGCGATAAAGAAAATTATAAAGCGACCATTTTCAAACTTGGACTCAAGTTGAATTCTGCCAATAAAAAATTTGAATATCGTCTGGCTTATTCCTACGATATGTCTCTTGGAAATTTAGTAAAATCAACAGAAGGATCCCATGAAATCAGTTTCAACATCACCTACAGATTCAATGCCAAATACCGATATAACATATTTTCATTCTGAACAAGATAGCCTGTCTATTCTACCATTACATCAAACTGAAACAGACACATTTGAAATCTATATGCCTGCTGGTCGATTTTTACCTTCGACACAGTTGGAACACAATAAAGATCTGTTCGGAAACGTACTATTCACAGTCGGTTTCCTGATTATTTTTGCATTTGTAAGATTAAGAGGTAAAGATCTGTTTTACAATCTATTGAATACATTATTGAAAAGGAAGAAAGCTGAAATTATTTTGAATGAAGGAATATCTTCCAATCTGATCTGTTATATTCTATCCTTATGTTTGTCCTTCTCCATCATTTCTATCGGTATCGTCTATATCATCGAAGGAAGTTTTATCAATTTATTTACATTATATCTTTTCATCGGCTTATTTCTTTATCATTTTCTTCTTCTCTTGATTGTCCGGTTATTCGGATGGACTTTTAACGCTAAAAATATGGCCGACGAAGTCATCGTAAATTTATGGACTTACAATATTTTGTCAGGACTTTTGATTTCACCTTTTGTAATTGCAATCTTTTTCGTGAAATCTTTTGCTGTTATTCCTCTATTAAAGATAGTTATATTCGGTGCAATTTTACTTATGATTGTTAAAATTATAAGATGGATTGAAATATTAATCACGCATAGGGTTTCAATTTTGTATATGATTTTGTACCTTTGTGCCCTCGAAATCATGCCACTTCTTGTGCTTTACAAGATGGTAGAATAACATCAGGGTATTAATTTAAAACTTTACTGCTTTGAAGATAAAAAAGATACTCGTATCGCAACCGCAACCAACTACAGAAAAATCTCCCTATTCTGAACTAGCGGAAAAATACGGTTTAAAACTGGAATTTCGTCCTTTTATTAAGGTTGAAGGAGTTACAGCTAAAGAATTCAGACAGGAACGGATCAATATTCTTGATCACACTGCTATTATTTTTACCAGCCGTACAGCTATAGATCACTTTTTCAGAATCTGCGGAGAGTTAAGAATAACGGTACCGGACACGATGAAATATTTTTGTATTTCGGAAGCAACGGCTTTTTATTTACAAAAATACATCGTCTACCGTAAAAGAAAAATTTTCTATGGGGATAAGAAAGTGGATGATATGACTAAAATTTTACTGAAACATAAAACAGAAAATTTTCTTGTACCTCTTTCCGATATCCACAAAGAAAATATTCCCGGATTACTGGATCAGTTGAATCTGAAATACACGAAAGCTATTCTTTATAAAACGGTTTCCAGCGATCTGAGCGATATCAAAAATTTGAAAGAATACGATATCATAGCTTTTTATACCCCATCCGGTATAAAATCTTTATTCCAGAATTTCCCGGACTTCGTTCAGGATACCACAGTTATAGCAGCTTTCGGACCTGCAACTGCAGTTGCAGTCGAAGAAGCAGGATTACGGCTGGATATAAAAGCTCCGACACCCCAATGTCCTTCCATGACAATGGCTATCGAAGAGTTTATAAAGCGTTATAACAAAGAAAACAAAACAAAATAATTCAAAAATGAAGCTAATCACAAAAAGTTTGACTTTTTGTGATTAGCTTCCCTATAAGTTACCAACCTGCATTTATGTACTCACTCAGCAAAGCCGAACGTCTATGTAGTAAAATTCTTTTCGAAGAACTATTGACTTCTGAGATCAGCTTTGTAAAATACCCGTTCCGGGTCGTACTCAAAGATTCGTCTATACCCGGAGAATATCCTGCCAGGATAGCGATCAGCGTGAGTAAAAAGAAATTTAAAAGGGCTGTTAAACGTAACCGGGTAAAACGGCTGACCCGTGAAGCTTACCGTTTAAACAAACCCGAATTCTATCAGCATATAATCCCCGGACATACAGTAGATATTCTATTTATCTACCTCGATCAGAATCTTCCGGTTTTTTCTAAAACCGAAAAGGCCATAAAAAGTGTACTGAAGAAGATTCCATCTTTACTATCCTCTGTTTCCTGATCCCGGTAAAACGATCGTATGACACTTATTAAATGCATAATCAGTCACTTATTACTTTTACCGATTCGGTTTTATCAATACTGTATCTCCCCTTTAAAGCCACCCACCTGCCGTTTTGTACCCACTTGCTCCCAGTATGCGATCGAAGCTATCCGAAAACACGGACCTTTTAAGGGATTATGGCTGGCTATAAAAAGACTACTCCGCTGTCATCCCTGGGGAGGCAGCGGCTATGATCCTGTGCCTTAAAAAATAACAATCCATCTTAAGGATTTGCTAATTTTCAATTTACCATTTTCAATTATCAATTATATATCGTATTTTCGTTAATTAAAAATCAGGTGTTGTATCACAAACAAAAATTTAAAATATAAATGAAAACAAAAAGAATTCTACTTGTTGGCATAGCATTCATCTCGATCACTCTCGGATTGACCGCACTGAGAAACGATGATAAAAGCTTTGAAATCAGTAAGCAGCTGAATATTTATGCCACTCTGTTCAGAGACGTAAATATGTTTTATGTCGATGAAGTCAATCCCGGTGACCTGGTCACTACAGGAATAAAAGCCATGTTAAAATCTTTGGATCCATATACTGTTTATTATCCGGAATCCGAAATGGAAGATGTAAAACTGATGACTACCGGAGAATATGCCGGTATCGGTTCCGTCATCAGTAAAAAAGGAGATCAGGTCATTATCCGGGAGCCTTATAAAGATTCTCCTGCAGATAAAGCCGGATTACTTCCCGGAGATATCATCCTGGCTATCGACGGAATTTCGGTGAAAGGTAAAAATACGGAAGAGGTAAGTACTTTATTAAAAGGACAACCGGGAAAAGAAATCACCATAAAAGTTCAGCGTGAATTTGAGACTAAACCACTAGAAAAGAAAGCTATACGAGAAAAAATCCAACTACCGAGCGTCCCTTATTCCGGTATGGTTAACGATACGACCGGATATATCTATCTAACCAGTTTTACCGATAAATCTGCTGCAGATGTCCGTTCGGCAATTATCTCACTAAAGAACAAAGGAGCCTCTTCTTTAATTCTGGACCTAAGAGGAAATTCAGGAGGTCTTCTGGATCAAGCCGTTGAAATAGTGAATTTCTTCGTTCCGAAAAATTCCAAAATAGTCGACACCAAAGGGAAAGTAAAACAATGGGATAAAGAATATACAGCCAAAAATAATCCCATCGTACCCGATATGCCTTTAGTAGTATTGATCGACCGGGGTTCAGCATCGGCCTCTGAAATCGTATCGGGTGCTCTTCAGGATCTCGATAGAGCTGTTCTAATAGGCGAACGTTCCTACGGAAAGGGATTGGTTCAAACAGTCCGCGATCTGGCCTACAATACGAAATTAAAAGTTACCACCGCAAAATATTATATTCCTAGCGGAAGATGTATTCAGGCCTTGGATTATTCCCACCGGAACCCTGACGGAAGTGTCGGAAAAGTGCCCGATTCTTTGATTTCAGAATTTAAAACCCAATCCGGAAGAAAAGTGTATGACGGTGGCGGAATCAGTCCGGATATTAAAATTACTCCGGAAGATTATGCAAGAATCACTCAAGAACTTGTTTTACAAGATCTAACATTTGATTTTATCAATAGTTATGCCCTTCGGCACCCCAATATTGCCCCTATCAATGAATTTAAAATTACAGATGAAATATACAACGAATTCAAAACCTATCTGAAAGAAAAGAAATTCAGTTATGAAACCGAATCACAACAGATATTGAATAAATTGATCGAAGCAGCCAAAGCCGAAAAGTATTATGACACCGCCAAAGAACAAATTGCCGCTTTGGAAAATGATTTCACCCATTCTATCGACCGCGATATGGACCTCTTTAAAGATGAGATCACTTCGTTTTTAACAGAACAATTCATTCAACGTTACTATTATCTGCAAGGGGTAATAGAATATAAAGTCCAGCATGATCAAGAAGTAGCTAAAGCGGTTGAAGTATTAAACGATAAAGAAGTATATCGAAATACCCTGAAACCTGTCAAATAACTAAATAAAAGGCTGTTTATAGAAAATTTTTCTATTTTTTGTGACTGCCTTAAAGACCGATTGGCGAATCTAAAGTTTACAACTTATATTTACGATCGGAACTACAGATTCGCCAATCAGTATTAAAACAATACATATTAAGCTTTAAAGCAGCTGATTTACCTCGGCACTCTTTCGGATAAACTCTTATTATTCGGTTTCTTGATGAAAATACTCATGAATAAGTTGTGCTTTCTTCTTC
Source organism: Odoribacter sp. (assembly GCF_985060555.1). Taxonomy (NCBI): domain Bacteria; kingdom Pseudomonadati; phylum Bacteroidota; class Bacteroidia; order Bacteroidales; family Odoribacteraceae; genus Odoribacter; species Odoribacter sp. The sequence goes on from NZ_CFKYFN010000026.1 coordinate 37,744, forward strand.
CCGATCACCTTAGCCAGTTCTTCAATAGACTTTTGTTTGATATTACTAACTGACTTAAACTCATGCAATAATATAGTTTCAGTTGCTTCTCCGATACCCTTAATATCACCTAATATACTGTTAATCTGTGATTTTTCTCTCAATTTACGATGAAATGTAATACCAAATCGATGGGCTTCGTCCCGGATATGCATCAACGTTTTTAAAGCCATCGAATTTTTAGCCAACAGATAAGGATCCTTATCTTCAGGAAAATAAATTTCTTCCATTTGTTTTGCCAATCCTAAAATCGGTACTTTCCCATATAGATCTAATTTTTTCAAACTATTTACAGCCGAATGTAACTGTCCTTTTCCTCCATCGATCACGATCAGATCCGGTAATTCCAGACCTTCATCCAATACTCTTTTATATCTCCGGAAAATAATTTCTTCCATAGAAGCAAAATCGTCCGCCCCGACGACTGTTTTCACGTGGAACTTTCGATATTCTTTTTTAGCCGGTTTACCATCGATAAAAACTACACAGGAAGCCACCGGATTAGTCCCTTGAATATTCGAATTATCGAAACACTCCATACGATGTGGTAATGTAGGCAGTTTTAGTTCTAACTTAATGGTTTTCAATATATTAAAACTCGAATCTTCTTTCTTTAGATTCCTCTGCCGTTCTCTATCCAATCTAAAATAGGATACATTTCTTTCGGACAAATCCAATAATTGTTTCTTGTCACCTCGTTGAGGTATCACATATTGCACTCCTTCCAATTGAACATCCGGATAAAAAGGAACAATAATTTCTTTCGAATTACTATTCACCAATTGGCGGATCTCATAGATAGCGAAAGCAAGCAAAGCTTCCTTATCTTCTTCGATCTTCTTTTCTAATTCAACTGTATGTACTTGTATAACAGCACCATGAACAATTCTCAAAAAATTAACATAAGCATATTTCTCATCTTCCAAATAAGAAAAAACATCTGTATCGTGAATCGTAGTACGGACAATAGTCGATTTAGATTGATAATTTTTAATGGCTTCAAGTGCTTCTTTCATTCGATTGGCCTCCTCAAAATGCAGTGATTCCGCATACGAATTCATCTTCCTGGTCATAACCTGAATGACAGAAGACAAATTACCTTTCAAAATATTCCTCACCTGGCTGATAAATTCATCGTATTCTTCTTCCTGTATTTTACCAATACAAGGCCCGAGACAATTACCGATATGATATTCCAAACAAACTTTAAAACGGTTGTTATAGACAGCCTTCGTATTTAATGCAAGCTTACAAGTCCGTAATTTGAATAAAGATTTAATTAAAGAAATCAGTACATGGGCAAATTTTCCCGAAGTATAAGGACCGAAATATTCCGATCCGTCGTGTACAAAACGGCGGGTAAGAAACACCCGGGGATAAGGTTCTTTCTTAATACAAATCCAGGGATAAGATTTATCGTCTTTCAATAAAATATTATAACGCGGCTTATATTTTTTGATCAGATTATTTTCTAAAAGTAATGCATCTTGCTCACTATTTACAACAATATACCGTAAATCCGTGATTTTATTGACCAAAATCCGGGTTTTATTTGACTGATTACTTTGATTTAAATAAGATAATACCCTATTTTTTAAATTTTTAGCCTTTCCAATATATATAATTACTCCAGAAGAATCGAAATATTGATATACTCCAGGTGAAGAAGGTAATTCACTAATCTTTTTTTTCAAATGGTCATCATATAAAGCCATAACAAATTCAATCTGCTAAAAACTTAAATTTACTATATTCGAACAATCCTCTTTCACCTATTTTCAATTCAGGTATCACAATCAGAGCCATAAAAGAAAGAGTCATAAAAGGTGAATCGAGTATACACCCATTATGATGCAAAATTTGAATTAATTTATTCCAAATCATAGCTACCTTTTCACCATTTTCATCAGTCATAATACCGGCAATAGGTAAAGATAAAATGTCAACTTCTCCCTCAGATGCCACTGAAAGTCCTCCTTTTGCTGAAATAATAGAATTAAGAGCAATCAATAAATCCTGATCATTACATCCTACTGCAATGATATTATGGGAATCATGCGATATACTACTTGCAAAAGCACCTTTTTTCAGACCTATTCCATGTATAAAAGCAATCTGAGGAGGTTTATTCTCATAACGATTCAGATAAATAATCTTGAGTATATCTCTATCCAAATCAGATTCAAAATTATCGAATGAATCATGATTTGAAAAAATTACTTTATCTGTAATTAATTCCCCATCATACACCTTGATAGAAACGATATCGGATGTTATGGGTTTTCTCAAATCGGAAAGCTGGAGTAATTTCCGATTGAATTGATTCAAATTCGAAAAATCAGAAACTTCAGCTTTAATATCCGGCATAGACCAAGAACTAGAATATTTAAGTTCACCCTGTATGTAAACTTCCGATACTGAAAATGATTTTAAGTCTTCAAATATACAAAAATCAGCAGGATCTCCTATCCGAAGTGTACCTACCGGTAAGTGATAATGTTGTATAGGATGAAGAGAAGCTATTCTCAAAACCTGAAATAAATCGAAACCATCAGCAATAGCTCTTCGAACTATCTTATCGATGTGCCCGCAATGAATCAAATCTCCGGGATGAGAATCATCTGTACAAAACATCAAAGAATAAGGATGACTATTTATCAAGGATTTTAAAGCCTCGTAATTTTTAGCTGCACTTCCTTCCCGAATTAGAATTTTCATTCCTAAAGAAATTTTTTCCAAAGCTTCGGATAAAGATACAGATTCATGATCAGTAGAAATGCCTGCACTTACATATTGTTTCAAAACTTCCCCTATTATCCCCGGAGCATGCCCATCGATCGGTATATTATATTTTTCAGCTAATTTCAATTTACGCCATACTTCAGCATCTTTTTGTAATACTCCGGATATATTCATCATTTCCGATAGAGAAACAAACGAATAGTTTTGTAATAATTCCTCGATATGATCAGAATTTATTTCAGCTCCTGAATAATCAAAAGAAGTAGCGGGAACACAAGAAGGCACTGAAAAGAAAATTTTGATGGGTGCTTTCCAACTATTTTCTATCATAAACCGAATACCTTCTATTCCTAAAACATTGGCTATTTCATGAGGATCATTAATAACGGCTACTGTCCCTTTCGAAATAGCCAGTTTTGAAAATTCTTCAGGCACCAGCATCGAACTTTCAATATGTACATGAGCATCTATAAAACCAGGCGCTATGAAATTTTGATAAGAATTGGAATTTTCTAAAATATCGGTAATTATTCCATGGTCTATACAAATTGTTCCGGGAAAAATCCGGTTATTATAGATATCAATAATATTACCTTCAATTTTTTTCATCGGTTCAAAAATTCTTTTATAAAAATATTTTATAAAACACATATTTCACCCTTCGCACCTTTTTTATGTTCCACGTGAAACATTCGCCTCTTTACCGTCCCATCAATATCAAAAGAACATTAATATCAGCTGGCGACACACCACTTATACGAGAAGCCTGACCTATTGTTCTAGGTTGAATCTTTGACAATTTTTGACGAGCTTCAATAGACAAATTCGTGAGTTCTTCGTAATTAAATTTTCCAGCAATGACTAGATTCTCTAAACGGGATAATTTATCGGCTAACATTCGTTCCCGCTCGATATATCCCGAATATTTTATAGAAATTTCAGCAGCTTCAATGATTTCATCACGCAAAACAAATTCCCCGATAAAATTATTCAACGAAGGTAAAACATCGATCAAAGCCAATAATCCCACTTGAGGACGACTAAGAATATCCACCAACTTCATTCCTTGTCGGATAGGTGCTGTATTCAATGAAAGTAGAAAAGAATTGATTTCATCAGGTTTAACACTAAAATTCTTAATAAAATCAATTAACAAATCTCTCTTCTCTATTTTATCCAAATATATCTTATGTCTATTATTAGTAACTAAACCAATCTGAAATCCCTTAGGTGTCAAACGCATATCCGCATCATCTTGTCTCAATAAAATACGATATTCTGCCCGGGAAGTAAACATACGATAAGGTTCATCCACTCCTTTCGTCACTAAATCGTCTATGAGTACCCCAATATATGCTTCATCCCGATTCAATACAAATTCAACTGAAGAATGTAAAGATAAATGGGCATTGATCCCGGCCATCAATCCTTGTGCTGCTGCTTCCTCATAACCTGTCGTTCCATTGATCTGACCGGCAAAATAAAGTCCTTGAATCAATTTAGTCTCTAAAGTATGATAAAGCTGTGTAGGAGGAAAATAATCATATTCTATCGCATAACCCGGCCGGAAAATTCTTACATTCTCGAAACCTTCAATCAAACGCAAACCGGTCAATTGTACATCCCAGGGCAATGAAGAAGAAAAACCGTTTAAATAAAACTCTGTAGTAGTTTCTCCCTCCGGTTCCAAAAATAAATGATGACTGGTCCTATCGGCAAAAGTATTCAATTTAGTCTCTATGCTGGGACAATAACGAGGACCAACGCTCTGTATAGTGCCGTTGAATAAAGGACTATCGGTAAACCCCTGCCTCAAAGCATGATGTACAGCTTCGTTAGTATAAGCCATATAACAAGGCCTTTGGATCAGAGTATTCCTATAATCATAATGCAAATAAGAAAAACAATGAAAATCATTATCCCCGCCTTGTTCGGTCAATTTAGAAAAATCGATACTTTTTCCGTCTATACGGACAGGAGTACCGGTCTTCATCCGCCCCGTTTCGAATCCCAAGCTACACAATTGAGCTGTTAAACCGTGAGAAGCCGGCTCGGAAATACGGCCTCCTTCGAAACTTACCCGACCTATATGCATTAGGCCGTTTAAAAAAGTTCCGTTGGTTAAAATCACCCGTTTCGCATTAAAAACGACCCCCAAGGCTGTCTTAACCCCGTAAACCTGCCCATCTTTCACTACCAACTCTACTACATCATCCTGCCACATATCCAAACCATCCGTATGCTCGAGCTGATACCTCCAATTAGCAGAAAATTTCATCCGGTCGCATTGTGAACGAGGACTCCACATAGCAGGACCTTTCGAACGATTCAGCATTCTGAATTGAATCGAGCTCTGATCAGTCACTATACCGGTCAAACCTCCCAAAGCATCTATTTCTCTCACTATCTGACCTTTAGCAATACCTCCTATCGCTGGATTACAAGACATCTGAGCTATCTTATTCATATCCAGGGTGATCAATAAGGTATGAGATCCTAAATGAGCTGCTGCACAGGCAGCTTCACAACCCGCATGTCCGGCGCCGACAACAATTACATCATAATCCGGTAAAAGATTTGCCATTTTAAAGCGTTTTAAGAAGATCTAAGCAAATATTTTCATTTTTACGCATTTCCTTACTATCGACATCCGTTTTATCTTTAAATCCGATTAAATGAAGAACTGAATGACAAATCACCCTACAGAACTCATTTTCAAAAAAAGTAGAAAACATTTCGGAATTCGATTTCACTGTATCCAAACTAATGAATACATCGCCCGAAAGTACATCTCCTTCGCAATAGTCGAAAGTAATAACATCAGTATAATAATCGTGTTTCAAATATTGACGATTTACAGCAAGTATATAATCATCGTCACAAAAAATAAAATTGATAGCACCTACCGATTTATTATAATGTCCGGCAATCACCTCGATCCATTTACATATCAGCTTATCAGAAAAAAAAGAAGGATAGTCTGCTTTTCCTTCTCTATAAAACAAAATTTCTTTCATTGAAATAGCTTAAAAACGTTATTATAACCCAGGAAATCTTTCCCACAAAATAAAAACGCTGACACACACATTCACTACAAATTAAAAACCAAAGTCACCGTAGAACCTCCGTTTTCAAATATTAACTCATCGGACAAAGTTTTCATCAGATATAGCCCACGACCGGTTATTTTATTGATATTATCCGGTAAAGTCGGATCCGGTATAACTTCATAATCGAACCCCTCTCCTTCATCACTGACTGTCACCTTAAATTGTTTATCTGTTTTCTCAGCTACTAAACTCACCATTTTATCCGGTTGGCGTTTATTTCCGGATAAAATAGCATTATTAACCGCTTCGATAACCGATAAGCTGATCTTACCATACAATACAGACGGTAAAGCAAAATAATCAGTAAAAGTTTCTACAAAATTCTCAACTTTGACAATATTACTGATTTCTGACGAAATTGAAATTGATAATTTATTCATTCCCAAGCTTTATATAGTAATGGTTGTACATTGATTTAAAATAAGTATTTAACTTCAAATCAGACTTTTGAATATCCGTTTTAATGAAAGCCGATTTCTTTTGAAATTCAAACATCTGCTCAGGCCGATGAAACCGAGTCTGAGTGGCCGATTCAGATTTACGTTTATCTTCAAAATCCTCTTTCTCTTTTGATGCTTTTTCTGACATTAATAATTTATTATAAATTAAGTTATTCCGATTAATTAATTGACCGGAAACCGAATAATTAGCCATATCTCTAATATTTTGATCGATCAATTGGTTGATCTCATTCAATAATTGTTTTTCTCTGCTTGACATCGAACCAGCTTCTGAAATAAATTCATTCAAACTCTTTCTGAAGAGTTCGTTCTCTCTGATCATATTACTGATTCTTTGATGTAAAGGTTTACCTTTTTCACCATTTTTCATTTGAGAAACTAAATCTTCCAATTGCTTCTTCAGATTACGTTGAAATTGCTTCATTTTAGGATATCCACTATCACCTGATGAATTTCTTTGTCTTTTTTTATCGGAATTTTTTTCTCCTCGTCGTTTACCGGATCGATTTACTTCTTCCTTAGCTTTTTGTAATGCATCGGTCAAAGATAAAGCAATATCATTCAAATAATTAATAATATAATGCTGCTCCCTTAATAAATCGCTGCGTCTATTGTCCTGAATGTAACCCGGTAATAATCCGAATTTTACTTCAAGATCATAAAACTTTCGGTCCAAAAGAGAAGCTAGCATCAAATTCGACTTAGCCAAGACAGATAAACTATCTTTTATTATCTTATATTCCTGTCTTTTTAAATCCTGAATACGGCCTAACTCATTATATTTCAAACTTTGAGCTTGTACATCAGAAAATTGCTGTAACAATTCTTCCTGTGATAGCGAAATTATTAAAATATTTTGAATTATCAATTCAATATCATTCTGAGGCAAGGATTTATTAACAAAATTTCGTTCTTGTTGTTGTTTCATTCTTTTTGAAAGTTCGAAAAGATCATCTTCAATCTCTTCTGACAACTTTTTATCTTTCTTATTCCCGGATATATTTTGCCTTTGTTGCTGCATTTTCCAAGACAATCGATCGAAATCGGTCTTAAAATCTTTCAAATCGAAAGGTTCTGACAAGGTTGAATTCTCTGTAATCAACTCTTCATAATTATTTTCTATCGCTCTCAAATCATTCAATATGCTTTTGTTCCGGGAATAAGCAGAATCCCGATCGAACGATTTGTTTTCCAGTAAACGCTCTAAACGGGCCTGATCCGATTTCAATCGATCGATTTGTTTAGAAATCAAATCATGCCTCTCTTCGATTTGAAACCGTTTCAACAATTCAATATTCCGATCCAATTCTTCACTGACCTGATCGAAAGTAAATTCCATTCTTTCGTCCAAATTTTTAAATTTATCTTTCGAAAATTCTTCGGAAAGCTTTGAAAATTCATCCAACAACTGTTTTATTTCACTATCCATCAAACGGTCCAGTAAATCCTGAATCTTCTTTTGCTTATCGATCAATAAACTGTCCTGAACAGTAAAACTTCGATTCAAATCCGATTTCTTCTGATTATTTTCTTTTACAGCTTCCAATAATCGATCCAACTGCTCTTTTTTCCGGACAACCTCCTTCGACAACTGTTGCTTTTCCCAATCATCAGTCGTATTATCCAATAATTTTTCCCGTAAATCCTGGATACCGGTAACAATTTCACCTGCTATTTTCTCAGCTTTCTTCAGATCATTGTTGACCGATTGACTAACTTCCCGGTTATAATCAAAAATAGTATTCAAATCAGGAATCCGGTAAATCAGCCGGGAAGAACGGGTACTCTTCGGACCGGAGAGATTATCGTTATCAAAAACCTCAAAATAATAATTTATTTCCGTTTTATCGGTACCGGCAAATTCAGCAAAATCAAAACTAAAATAAAATTCCTGTGTATTCAAATTCTTCATAAAAGATACCGGTACAACGACAGTCCTGTCTGTTCCCAGGGAATAATTGAAGCATAGATCTGAAAATCCATAATCATCGGTAATCACCCCATAAAAATAATGAAGAGAATTTTTCAAAGAATCCTGAATCTCCGTAATTTGAATTCCAGGGTATAAATCAGAAATGCATATAATATTGAAATTCAACAATTGACGATGAGAAAAATAAGCATTACTACCGGACAATATATATTCTCCCGAAGCTTTTATCTGTCTGGAAAAATCGGTCTTAGATACCGACTTCAAAGGAATAGAAATACTTTGTTCTTTATCTTCAAAAAATAAAGAATCCAAATTAGAATAGGTCAATTCAAATTGTAAAACCGAACCGTACAACACTTGCAAATCGACTGTATTGGTTAAAATTTCGGGCTCCTTTCCTGTATAAGCAGGAGGAATAGCTACCACTCGATAACCGTCGATAGAAGGAGTCGGCAACACCCTCAAAAGATAAGAATCGCTAGTTTGATCCTGCGTTTTAAAATAAAATTTCAAATCATTATTAACCAGTTCGAAATCATACGTAAAAATTGAATCAACGGAAGTCATTAAAAATTCTCCTCCGCCATAACAAATAAAAACAGGTTTTACAGTTGCATCGGGAATAGAAAGACTCAATTGCACCTGAAAGGTCTTACCATATTCTACTTCCAAACTTCGATTTAAAATGTGAAAACCTACCTCATTCGAAGGACCCGAAACCTGTCTGTAATCTTTTAAATCCGAATAATAATCATACCATTCAAAACCGGTAAAGAAAAGAAGAACAAAAAGAAAAACAACAATAACCGATAATTTAAGATACAATATTCTGGGAAAAGACAAAAAAAAACGGGATGCAGTCAGCTGTCGATATTTTTGATTAAAAGCCGCTTGTTTTAATACTGTTTGTCCGATAACCAATTTATCCCGAAAAGCCAAATTATACACAGATATAAAAATATCGTCGACCTGACGGGGTATAACAGACGAGATTTGTTTTATAAGAATATCCCTGGATAATCGAAAAGACAAGAAAAACCGAATGAACGGTAAAAGGATAAAAAAGAAAAACTCTACTCCTAAGAGTAAAAATAAAATCAGATAAAGAACATATTTAAAATCGGGTGAAAGTCTGAAAAAAGAAAGAAGTACGGCATAGAAGAATAAAAAAAGTAAAAAAGTAAAAAGCACAACCGCTACACCCTTCAACAGATCAAATCCTAATAACTCTAATCTGAAACAGGACAATTTCCTTCTAAAATGATTCTTCAGATTCTCATACACAGATTCCATCACAATTATTTAGCTAACCAAAGCTCCGGATTCAATTTCTCTGTATCCTTAAAAACTTCAAAATTCAAAACACTCCCTTTTTCTTCGTCATGAGCAACTTTTCCGATCACCTGCTTTGTTTTAACAACATCTCCTTGATTTACTTTTACCTCCTGCAAATTAATATAGACAGTAAAATAACTTCCATGACGTATAATAACTACATAACTGTCGATATCATTCATATACATAGCCACACTAACCACTCCTTGAAAAACGGAACGCACTTCAGCATTTTTTGAAGTTGTAATTCCAATCCCCCGACTGGCTACTTCAACCAATTTATGTATCGAATGATTAAATACACCGAATTTCTCAGAAATGAATCCTTCAGTCACCGGCCAGGGTAACTTTCCCTTATTTTTAGCAAAATCGTTCGATACCAATTGTTCTTCAGGAGTCAGTTTATAAGTCGAAGTAGTGCTACCGGATTTCTTGATTTGATTGGCTATCAATTTATCCAACTGTTTAGCCAACCTCTGACGTTTTTGCATTTCGGCTTGCAATTTTTTCCGAAAATCTTTCTCTTTTTTCTGAATCTGAGCAATATATTGATTTTCTTTCAATTGTTCGGATTCTAATTCTTTACTCTGTACACCGATTTCATTCAAAGCAGTATTCTTTTGTGCAAACAAATCCTTCAATTCTTTGTTTTTAACATCCAAAGAATCGTTTACCGCCTGAATCATATGTAATTGACGTTTAGAATATTCCTGAATCTGTTGAAAGTATTTAAACCGATTATAAGCCTGATTAAAATCTGCTGAAGAAAAAATAAACATCAATTTATCTGTTTTATTCCGTTTTTTCCAGCTACCATACACCAATTTCGCATAAAGATCGAGCATCGACTTCTTGTTCTCTTCCAGTTCTTTAATACGCTGCTCATTGGCAGAAATATTATTCTGAATAAGTCCTACTTCCTGATTTAAAGAACTTAATAGTTTTTTACTCTGTTGAATCTTCTGCCTTAAAATATTCAATTTCTGAGTAGAAACAGACTTGTTCTTTTCGGCTTCCTTCAACAATGAATTTAAATAAGCGATCTCCTTTTCAGTCTTAGCTTTTTGTTTTTTAATATCACTGATCGATTGAGCTGAGACATTTATCTCAAGCGAAAAAAACAAAACTAACAATATACCTAAAAACTTGTAGATCATGAATTATTCTATTCTTTTAAATTTAGGAGAAATTTTAAAATTCGGTTCCAAAGGTACGTCGAAATCTATTTTCAAAAATTTTAATTCCAGACTGGTTTTATTATTTCCAACCGCTAATTGGAAGACAATCTTTTCCGGAAAATTCTTTTCCGAAAACTGTTTAAATGCTCCATAATTCACACTCACAGACATATCTTCATCCAGATCTTCTACAGATACTTTTACAGGCCGGAAATACTCAGGATCTATTAAAATCCGCTGCAAAACCAGCATAAAATCTTTATTCTTTCGTTTTTTCTTATAGAATTTTTTGATCTTACGGCTAATTGCCCTTTCTTCTACAGTAGAAAGTTCATATCCCAATTCTGTCTTATCCAATTTATATTTCTTTTCCTTACCTAAACCTGCACAATCCTGAAAATCAAAAAAAGCATTCGTGATGATCTTCTCGACACAATCGAAACTTACCCGGACATCGAACTTATCATAAAAATAATCATAATCGGCTACAAAGAACTTCTTATGATAAGTGTCTACAAATTTGATACTGTCTTTAGTCAATAAAATACGCGCTACTTCGATTCCTAATGGTGCTGTAACATTAGCCTGAATAAAACTATCCCGCTTAATTTTCAGAGAAGCCTTTAAACTATTGGATCCTTTCCCGTCTTTATAGGAAATATCCATCTTTTTAGCAAACAAAGTAGAATATTCCAATTCATTATTTTCGATATTTTTCAATAGCCGGCCTTCCGTTATAGAAGGAATATTCTTTTTTACCGCTATCTGTTTAGCAGAACGGCAAGACACTATTGAAACAACTACGATTATCAACAAAAATATATGTCCACCCAGTCTCATTTCATTCAATTCATCGTCTTTTAATCGGATAATTTACCGGATTGTATCTTATCATTCAATTCTTCCGAAACCCCACCTCCCATTTCAGCTGCTTTTTTCCACATCTTCAAAGCTTCCTGGTGTTCTCCACTCCGATACAGGATATCACCATAATGTTCATAAAGCACACCGGAAGGATCCTTATCCTTTTCTATAGCTAATTTAATATAATACCTGGCTTGAGAATATTCTCCCCGTTTATACAACACCCAGGCATAAGTATCCAGGTAAGTTGCATTATCGGACTCCATAGCGACAGCCTGTGAACTCATTTTTTCCGCTAAAGCCAGTCTTTCATTCCGCAAAGAGAGATAATAAGCATAATTATTCAATACCAATATATCGTTCGGATTAATTTTCAATACTTCGTCGAACATCTTGAATGCCCTCTCCACGCTATCCAAATTGTAATAACAATCAGCTAAATAAGAATAAAACTGGGATCTTAATTCGGGCTTATCGTCTGTCAACTCAACGCCTTTTTCGAACAAAGGCAAAGCTTCGGCGAATTGTTTTTGCATCATCAGAGCGATTCCCGATAAAGCATAGGGTAAAGGTTGTTCCGGAAAATACTTTATAGCTTCTATTCCATGCCGATACATACAAGTAGTATCTCCCATCTCGTTACACATCAGCAGCAATTCTTCCCAAATCAAATAATTATTTTTGTCCTTCGAAAGAATATACTCCAATTCATTCCGTGCTTCAGCCAATTTATGATCTTTTTTCAGAAAATCCGAATGTAAAGCCCTTACCGACAAATCGTCGCTATATTTTTGCATCAATAGATTCATATAATTATCCAACTGACTATCGCTTGTCAATGTCGTATCAGGATTCAGAATCAACTTCAGAATATATTGTATTTTATATCCATTCTCGATTTTATCACTGACCAAAGCTTCTTTCGTATGTCTATCGGCTTCTTTCAATTCTTTCTTACTCCGATAATAATCAGCCAAATAGAAATGAACAAAACCGTTATCAGGCTCGGCCTTCAATATACGATCCAGAATTTGTAATCCTTTTTTATCCTGATTATAATTGAAATAAAGTTCGGCTAATAAACTAAGGTATTCGCTCTTATCCGGGAACTTCCGAATCAACTTTAATAATTCGTTGGATGCTTTCTTAACATCATCGAGTTTAGTATACAACTTAATTTTTTCGATAGATACAGGTTCGGTTATGCCGTTCTGTTGTTCATAACGGTCGAATACCTCGATCGCTTTCTGCCATTTCTCGACAGAGATATATAACTCCGCTTCGATCAAATAAAATTCTTCTTTATTCGGATATTTAGCAATGATATCGGCATATACATTACAAGCCTCTTCGATCATCGCTTTCTTTTGCAAAATATTGGCTAACAATATTTTATACCACATATTATCCGGATTTCCGGCCACAGCCTCACGAGCTAACTGCAAAGCACCGTTATAATCTTCACCTGCAGTCAAAATACCGGCTATTTCATATTTTGCAACTGAACTGGAAGGAAGAATTTTAAGGCAATTATCGAACCATCCGATAGCAGCCTGATAATCCCCGGTAATTTTACTCCTGACCCCTTCCATAAAAGAATAGTCAAATTCTAATCTGGTTTTCTCATCTAGCTCCTGTATGTTCTCCGTTTTCTTTTTTTTATCGGCAAAAGCAGGTAAAATAAAAAGAAAAAAAAGTATGAAAGCAATCCATCTTACCATATTTTTCTATTCTTTAATTTTATAATTATTTTTTTCCTGTATGACCGAATCCTCCGTCTCCCCGTTCGCTGTCCGATAGTTCATTTACTTCTATCCATTCGGCTTGTTCTACCTTGTTAATGACCATCTGACAAATTCTTTCTCCGTCTTCGATCGTTATCATATTATTAGAGAGATTCACCACGATAACTCCTAGTTCACCACGATAATCGGCATCTAAAGTTCCCGGACTGTTCAATAGTCCTAAACCTTCATTTAAAGCCAACCCGCTACGGGGACGGATTTGTGCTTCATATCCCTCGGGTAATTCGATAAATAAACCTGTTGGGATCAATTTTCTTTCCAAAGGTTTCAACGTGACGATTTCTTCCAGATTAGCCCTAATATCCATACCAGCCGAAGCTTTTGTTTTATATTCAGGTAGCGGATGTTTTGAACGATTTACAATTTTGATTTCCATTTATCTTAGATTATTCCTATTTTAATACAATCTTCAAACTTACTACTTTTTATTTTTCAAAGGAAATAGCTTTCCATAAAAATTTGAATAAAGTGTTTTGCAAAGTTACACAAAGACGTTTTTCAACAATCATATATTCATTATTATATTTTTATTTTTTATAAAAAAAATGATGATTATAATAGACTGTTAGTTATCTTCAAAAATGTTGATCGATTTATTTGATTTTATCGTTCTTAAAAATTGAAACTGTGTTTCTAACATGATATTGTAATATAATATGTTTTTATTCAATAACTTATATGAGTTATTAACAGTTGTCAGTAACCTATTTCACAGAAAAAAAAATAGATTTTAAACTGTGGAAAACTGTTAGTAATTTGTATAAATGTTTTGAGATAAAAATGAATTCTTTTCTTGGTTATTCGGGTGAAATATCGAATAAGAGTCGAAAACGAGATATCCAAATAAAGATATGAGTTTCTTTAAGCAGTTTTCAACAGCTGATTAATAACTTTTCAACAATATTTTTCTAAGCAACAATCTCCGGGAATTGATTCGATCAGAAAATATAATTACGCTGATCAATTATAGCTTTTGCAGAATAGAAGTGGTAGAAAAACCGGGAGTGAGATCTATTGTTATAATTTCCCCTCCTTTTGCTTTTACAATGTCGTAGCCTACAATTTCTTCGGGTTTATAATCACTTCCTTTTACTAAAATATCGGGTTGTATGAACCGGATCAGTTCCAAAGGAGTATCTTCGTCGAAGAAAATAATTTTGTCTGTAAAAAGAAGTGAAGCAAGTAAAAGAGCCCGGGCTTCCTGGTTATTGACAGGACGTTTTTCACCTTTTAATCTTTTGACCGACGCATCGGTATTCAGTCCTATAACTAATTTTTGGCCAAGACCGGCAGCTTGGGCGAGATATTCGATATGTCCCCGGTGCAGAATATCGAAACAACCATTCGTGAAAACAATTTTTTCTTCTTTAAATCTCCATTGACTCAAAGTATGGATCAGAGTTTCTTTTTCTCTGACAATTTTATTTTCTATGAATGATAAGTAATTCATTTACAGTTATTTTAATCTGGGATTTATTCCCAGATCATATCAATCGATTGGTATTGGTGTCCGGAAATACCAAGGTTGGCGTATGTTTTTTAGCTTCTTCGAAGTCCATCGATGCATAGGAAATAATGATGACCACATCTCCTACTGCACATTTCCGGGCCGCCGGGCCGTTCAGACATACGACACCTGAGTTTCTTTCGCCTTTAATGACATAAGTTTCTAATCTTTCTCCGTTGTTTACATTGACGATCTGAACTTTTTCATTCTCGATAATATTAGCGGCTTCCATTAAAGCTACATCGATCGTTATGCTACCTACATATTGAAGGTTAGCTTCAGTGACGGTTGCTTTGTGGATTTTAGATTTGACTACTTCTATAAACATGATGATAATTTTAAAATGGATTTAAAATTAGAATACAATGTTATCTATCAGTCGGATTTTTCCGGCATATACAGCTACACAAGCTACTTTAGTTCCTTCTTCTGACCAGTTTTCCACAACTTTTAGAGTGGTATCGTCGACAATTTCGACATACTCTGTTTCCAGGTATGGATTATTGTTGATTTCGTCAGCAATCCATTTTTTCAATTCACTGACATTCATTTGTGAAGCTAAGTTACGAGCTTTTTTTAAAGTAGCGTATATGTGAGGAGCATTTTTTTTGTATTCTTCATCGAGCAATGTGTTACGTGAACTTTTGGCTAGTCCATTTTCTTCCCGGATAATCGGACACGGAATGATTTCGATGTTGTATTTTAATTGTTTCACCATATTTTTGATAATAGCGATTTGCTGGAAATCTTTCATTCCGAAGAATGCTTTATCGGGTTGAACAATATCGAATAAACGACTCACTACCTGACCTACTCCATTGAAGTGACCCGGTCTTTTCGCTCCTTCCATCACTGTTTCTATATATCCGAAATCGAATTTTCGGGTATCCGGTTCCGGATAAATTTCTTCAACAGAAGGTGCGAATGCGATATCACAATCTACTGTTTTCAGTAATTCGATATCTTTGTCCAGTGTTCGGGGATATCTTTTCAGATCTTCCTGATCATTGAATTGTGTTGGGTTGACAAATATACTGACTACAGTGATATCACTATTGTGTTTACTTTCTTTTACGAGGGATAAATGTCCTTCATGTAAAGCTCCCATTGTGGGAACAAATCCGATTTTTTTCCCTTCTTTACGGAGATTTTCCAGAAGGCTAATTAGTTCATTTTTAGTGTTTAAAACTTGCATGATACTTCGTTAAAAATACGGGATGCAAGTTTACGAACTATTTTTATAATTAGGAAATGAACTAGCTTAAATTATTTTATTAAGGTTTAAGGAAAAAAAGAAATCTGTTATTTCCGGACTTATCTAATGTATTGAGAGTTAAAACGGATAAAACATTCGATTGTACAGCATACTATAGAGTTTATAAAGTTTATAAAAGTATAGAGATGTCCTTCGGACAGGGTTTATGGAACTTTTTATTCAGAAAATATTTATTTATATAAGGTATGGATAGCCGGATGGACGGAAGTCAATGCTTCGATTAATTCGCTTCGGCTGACTCCTTCGCGCATAACGATAAAAATAGTATCGTCTCCTGCAATAGTTCCCAGAATTTCAAAGTAATTTTCACTGTCTATGAGGACGGTTACTGCATTGGCATATCCGGGCAAAGTTTTGATAACAGCCATATTGCCCGAAAAATCGATACTTAGTATGGTGTCGGTGATAATAGCCGAAACTTTTTCTTCCCGTTGTTCATTTTGAATACTTTCAGGAATTACATAAATATACCCTTTTTCTTTATGCGGGATTTTGGCAACTTTCATAAATTTCAAGTCCCGGGATAAAGTGCTTTGGGTAGCTTCGACGTTCATTTCTTTCAAACGGAACAATAATTCTTCTTGTGAAGAAATGAGTTCCGATTCGATCAGTTTGCGTATAGTTAAAAGTCTTTTGGTTTTATTTCTCATAAAATGATATCGTTAAATAATGGTCATAAGGCAAAGATAGAGATTAAATTCAGAATTTGAAATGATATCGATTTTGAATATGTGAATATAAATGCATAAAAAATGCATAAATATTCTTGTAGTGATATGAAAGTTTTTTTACCTTTGCGCCAATTTGGACGTTTGATAAATTAGTTCATTTAAATAGATATGCAAAATTTAAAGAAAGCGCGTTTAGTTCTGCAGGACGGAACTGTTTATGAAGGAACTTCATTCGGATATGAGAAGTCGGTTTCCGGTGAAGTAGTGTTCTACACGGCGATGACCGGTTATCCGGAAAGTTTGACGGATCCCTCCTACAAAGGTCAGATTTTGGTTCCTACCTATCCTATGATCGGCAATTACGGAGTTCCGGTGGATGATGAGGAAAACGGGGTTTCAAAATTTTTCGAATCGGATAAAATTCATTGTACAGCGATTATCATTTCCGATTATTCATTTGCATATAGTCATTGGAATTCGCAAAAAAGTCTCGGACAGTGGTTGAAAGAACAACAGGTACCGGGACTTTTTGGTATAGATACGCGGGCATTGACAAAGAAATTGCGTGAACATGGAGCTATGTTGGGAAGAATAGAATTCGATAATATTTCGATTCCCTTTTATGATCCCAATGAACATAACATTGTAGCCGAAGTTTCTACAAAGGAAGTTGTGGAGTACGGACACGGAAAATATAAAGTGATCTTAGTGGATTGTGGGGTGAAGTATAACATTATTCGTTGTCTTTTGAAACGGGATGTGACCATTAAACGGGTTCCCTGGGATTATGATTTTACTCAGGAAGAGTGTGACGGATATTTTTTGTCCAACGGTCCCGGTGACCCTGCTAAATGTGATATAACCATCAAGCATATTAAAAAAATTTTGACCGGTGATAGACCGATTATGGGGATTTGTTTAGGCAATCAGTTGATGGCAAGAGCTGCCGGTGCTGTGACTTATAAATTAAAATACGGTCACCGCAGTCATAATCAACCGGTGATGCAGCCCGGAAGCAACCGTTGTTATATTACTTCACAAAATCATGGATTTGCTATCGATGATAAAACATTACCGATAGATTGGGAACCTCTTTTTGTGAATGTCAATGACGGTACTAACGAGGGGATACGCCACAAAACCAAACCTTTTTTCTCGGCCCAGTTCCATCCCGAAGCTTCCAGCGGGCCTGTAGATACAGAATATCTGTTCGATAAGTTTATCGAGAACATGGAAAAAGGTAATAAGTAAAACATTTCAGGTAAAACCAGCTAAGATTAAAATCGACATGAAGGAAATAAATAAAATATTATTATTGGGTTCGGGAGCATTGAAAATCGGTCAAGCCGGTGAATTCGACTATTCTGGATCCCAGGCTTTGAAAGCCATCCGTGAAGAGGGAAAATACAGTGTGCTGATTAATCCGAATATTGCTACTGTGCAGACTTCGGAAGGGGTGGCCGATAAAATTTATTATTTACCGGTTACTCCTGAATATGTAGAAGAAGTCATCAAAAAAGAACGGCCTGATGGTATTTTGCTTTCTTTCGGGGGGCAGACTGCATTGAATTGTGGTGTCGAATTGTATCAGAAAGGCATCCTTGAAAAATATGATGTGCAGGTATTGGGTACTCCTGTGCAGGCGATTATCGATACGGAGGACCGGGAGATTTTTGCCAATAAATTACGCGAAATAGATGTAAAAACTCCTCGTAGTATTGCTGCCAATAGCATGGAAGAAGCCATCGCTGCTTCGAAAGAACTCGGTTTTCCGATAATTGTACGTGCTGCCTACACCTTAGGAGGTTTGGGTTCAGGCTTTTGTTCCGATGAAGAAGAACTTCGTAAATTGGCTGCCAGTGCTTTCTCTTATTCGCCTCAGGTGTTGATCGAAGAATCTTTGAAAGGTTGGAAAGAAGTAGAATATGAAGTTGTCCGTGATCAGTACGATAACTGTATCACCGTATGCAATATGGAAAATTTCGATCCACTGGGAATTCATACCGGTGAAAGTATCGTAGTGGCTCCTTCTCAGACTTTGAGTAACAGTGAATATCATAAACTTCGGGCTATCGCTATCAAGATTATTCGTCACATCGGAATTGTCGGAGAATGTAATGTTCAGTATACCCTGGATCCGAACTCTGAAGATTACCGGGTGATCGAGGTGAATGCCCGTTTGTCCCGTTCCAGTGCTTTGGCTTCGAAAGCGACGGGTTATCCCCTGGCTTTCGTAGCTGCCAAATTAGGATTGGGATACGGTTTACATGAGATTAAAAATTCTGTTACAAAAGTGACTACCGCTTGTTTCGAACCGGCTTTGGATTATGTCGTTTGTAAAATTCCGCGCTGGGATTTGAATAAGTTCGAAGGAGTGTCCAAGCTGATCGGATCCTCTATGAAGAGCGTCGGAGAAATTATGGCTATCGGACGTACTTTTGAAGAAGCGATACAAAAAGGACTCCGGATGGTGGGACAAGGTATGCACGGATTTGCCGGAAATAAGATTGAAATTCCGGATATCGATGAAGAATTGGTGAATCCCACGGATAAACGGGTTTTTGCTATCGCCGAAGCTTTCGACAGAGGATACGATGTGGATAAAATACATGAGATGACACGTATCGATAAATGGTTTTTGGAGAGGTTACAAAATATCCATTATCTGAAAAATGAGCTGAATAAATATTCGACCATTACAGGAGTGAGTTCTGTTCTGCTTCGGAAAGCAAAACAAATGGGATTTTCAGATTTTCAGATCGGACGTCTGACAATCAAAGACGATCGGCTGACTGCTCATCAAAAAATGCTGGAAGTGCGTGAATATCGGAAAGGATTGGGAATTTTACCTTGTGTTAAACAGATAGATACGTTGGCCGGAGAATATCCGGCAATGACCAATTACCTGTATGTGACCTATAATGGGACGGAAAACGATATTCAGTATGAACATGACGGCCGGTCGGTCATTGTACTGGGTTCCGGTGCCTATCGGATCGGTAGTAGCGTAGAATTCGACTGGTGTGGGGTCAGTGCTTTGAATACGATCAATAAGATGGGATACCGTTCTGTGATGATTAATTATAATCCGGAGACGGTGAGTACGGATTACGATACCTGCGATCGTCTTTATTTCGACGAATTGTCTTTCGAGCGTGTGATGGATATTGTAGAGCTGGAAGAACCGAGGGGAGTGATTGTTTCTACCGGTGGACAAATTCCGAATAACCTGGCGATGCGTCTGAACGGTCAGCATGTCAATATTTTAGGTACATCGGCAGAATCCATCGACCGGGCCGAAGACCGTCAGAAATTTTCTACGATGTGTGATCACTTGGGTATCGATCAACCCCGCTGGAAAGAATTGACCAGTCTGGAGGATATTTATACGTTTGTCGATGAGGTCGGATTTCCTTTGTTGATTCGTCCTTCATATGTCCTTTCGGGAGCTGCAATGAATGTTGTATCCAATAGGGAAGAATTGGTTCATTTTCTCGAACTAGCTGCTGAAGTATCTAAAGATCATCCGGTTGTGGTGACCGAATTTATCGAACAGGCTAAAGAAGTAGAGATAGACGCCGTAGCTCAGCATGGAGAAATAAAAGCCTATGCCATTAGTGAACACGTAGAGTTTGCCGGCGTACATTCCGGAGATGCTACGATTGTCTTTCCGGCACAAAAACTATACGTGGAAACCATGCGGCGGATTAAAAGGATTGCCCGTGCTATTGCGAAAGAACTGAATATTTCCGGGCCTTTCAATATGCAATTCCTGGCCAAAGACAACGATATCAAAGTGATCGAATGTAACCTGCGTGCTTCGCGGAGTTTTCCGTTCGTATCGAAAGTTTTGAAATATAACTTTATCGAAATGGCAACCCGGATTATGTTGGGTGAACATGTAGCCGAATTGAATAAATCGGTTTTCGATTTGGATTATGTCGGAGTCAAAGCTTCTCAATTTTCGTTTGCCCGTTTGTTAAAGGCCGATCCGGTGTTAGGAGTGGATATGTCGTCTACCGGAGAGGTGGGATGTATCGGTGAAAACTATTACGAAGCTATCTTAAAGAGTATGATTTCTGTAGGTAACCGGATTCCTGAAAAGAATATTCTGATTTCTTCGGGCCCCAGCCGTTCAAAAGTGGAATTACTCAATTCTACAAAAATGCTCATTGCCAAAGGATATCATATTTTTGCAACAGCAGGTACGGCTAAGTTCTTTGAGGAAAACGGTATTCGTGTCACCATCCTTCATTGGCCCGACGAAGAGAAAGAACCGAATATTATGGACTACCTGCGGAATAAAAAAATAGATATGGTGATTAACATTCCGAAGAATCATACAAAACGGGAATTGGATAACGGTTATAAAATCCGCCGGGCTGCCGTGGATTATAATATCCCTCTGATTACCAATGCTCGTCTGGCCAGTGCTTTCATTTATGCCATCTGTAAAGTCGACCGGCAAGATATAGCGATCAAAAGCTGGGACGAATACAAATAATGTTGTAAAGGGTATCGGGACTTCTATCCCGATCGTGGCGAAGAATTTTCGGATGGCAGAGGGCCAAAGGAGATCCTTCGCTTTGTATTGGTTTATTTCAACCATCTTTTCATGGTTTGTCCTTGACACGGCATAACGTTGTTTCCGCATCGCTATATGCGAATTTAAAGCTTTTTTTTAGAATACCAGGCTGTAGATATAAACCAGCATGGAAAAAATCGATACGATTATGTCACGATTCTAAATAATTTGATATTTTTAGGCGGTTTAAATTTGATTATGCCTGGTAAAAAGATAGAAATTTCGGATGATTGCTTGATGAAACAACTGAAACTTAAGTCGTATAGGGCTTTTGAAGTGGTTTTTAATCGTTATTATGCGGGATTATATCGTTTTGCTTTGGCTTATCTGATGAATCGTGAATTAGCGGAAGATGTGGTTCAGGAAGTGTTTTGTTCGCTCTGGACTTCTTCGCTTTCAATTCCCGAAAGTACCCATCTGAAAAGTTATCTTTATGCTTCTGTAAAACATGCTTGTCTGGATTATTTTAAACATTTACAGGTGATAGACATCAATCAGGATAAATTGACAGAAGCTTTGATTTTTTCCGGGACAATAGAATATGAAGATAATGAGGATTTATTGGAAAAGGTGAAAGCATGTCTGGATAAATTACCTGAGCAACAAAGACGGGTATTGGAATTAAAAGTATTCCGCGATATGAGTTATCGTGAGATAGCAGAAACATTGAATATTTCAGAATTGACAGTCCACACCCACATAAAGAGAGCATATAAATTTATACGGAGTTCTTTGCCTTTGCTCTATTGTTTCCTGAAATATTGGGAGCAATTATAGAATTTTTATTTTTTTTCTAAAAAAATTTCGTTTTTGTACCCTGATTTAAAAAATACTCGTCTTTATATAAAGAGAGTGTGAAAAATTATGAAAATTGATTGGAAAATTATAAGGAATTGGGCTTTGGGAGAAGCTTCAGAAAAAGAAAAACAAGAAGTGGAGAGATGGGGGGAGATGGGAGAAGAAAACCGGAATTTTCTCGAAGATACTTATAACTATTATTGTGAAGAAAGTATGGTAGAGAATCCTTCTCCGGAAAATATGAAACGTGTTTGGAGAAAATTGGATCCTTACAGGCAGATGAGAAGACGTCGGATGAGGCAGATGAGTTTGGTTGCCGCCAGTGTGATTCTTGGGATTGGAATATTTTGGGGAGATCATTTTTTCTCCGGGGTAAAAATGGAGAAAACTTTTTCAAGAACGATTCCTGTACGGTTGATAACCTCAGACGGTATTCAGCATGATCTGAATAAAGGTACATTGAAAGATTCTTTAAAAGTTGGTTTTAAGAATGAAATTTCAGAGGGATTGCAACTCGGTACTGTCATTCAGAAGAAAGAAATGACGGAGCGTTTCCATGAAATTATTGTTCCGCGTTGTGGAGAATATCGATTGGTTCTGTCCGATGGGACACGGATATACCTGAATGCCGAATCGTCCCTTCGTTTTCCGGATGTTTTTGGGGATGAACGAAAAGTATATTTGACGGGAGAAGCCTATTTTGAAGTTACACAGGATAGTCTGCGTCCCTTTTTGGTGGAATTTGAAGGAGCCTGCGTTAAGGTGTTGGGAACGCAATTTAATGTAAGAGCATATCCGACGGGCCCTTCTTTCACGACATTGGTTTCCGGTTGTGTGAAAATAGTGCATAAAAATCAGGTTTTGCAGTTGGAACCTGGTCAGCAGTGTGAAGTAAGAGAAGAGAAGATGTTGTTGCATAATGCGGATTTGATGACTGTTTTAGCTTGGAAAAACGGGGAATTCATTTTTAAGGATGTTGCTTTGGAAACTATAATGGATGAACTAGCCCGTTGGTATGATATGCAAGTGGACTATGAAACGGAAGATTTGAAAAAAATGCGGTTTTACCTTTATGTGGAGCGAAGTGAAAACCTCGAAGAAGTGCTGCAGAAAATAGCTTTGACAAACCAGGTAAAATACCGGGTTAATGGAAAGAAAATCATTATACAGAGATAAAAAACACGAAAAGTGTTGACCCCACTTTTCGTGTAAAACCTGCTAATAATATTAACAAGTTGTATTAATTCTACAAAACTATGAAAAAAAAACGAAGATTATACTTCGGTAATCTGCCGAAGTATAGAATTTTTAAACTCAAACCATTTATTTTCTTGATTTTGAGTGTCTTTTATTTCGGACAGTTATTTGGACAAAGAGATAATCCGAAAATAACATTCAATTTTCAACGGGCTCCGTTTTTCAAGGTCATAGAGAATATCCGGCAGCAAATTCCTTATGAATTTGTATTTAATTCAGAGGATGTCCGCTCTTTGAACAACATTACCCTTTCCCTGAAAGAGGTTACTTTACAACAGGCATTGGATGCCCTGTTGGAAGGTTCCGGTATGGAATATGTGATTGAACAAAAAACAGTGGTAATTAAAAAGAAGGTAAATTCTCCGTCAGAAAAATCAAAATCGATTTTATTGAAGGGATTTGTTACTGATCGCCAGAAACATCCGTTACCGGGAGTAACGGTAAAATTGGCAGATATGATGTTGGGGACTTCTACCAATCATAAAGGTTATTTTTCCATTCAACTTCCGTTGGAGCGGGGAACACTTGAGTTTTCTTTTATAGGATATGTTTCACAGAAAGTGAATTTTACAGAACGAACGACAGATACACTTCGGATTGTGATGGAAGAGTTGATTGTAGGGATGGAAGAAGTTGTGGTAACCGGCTATCAGAAAGTCGATAAGCGGCGTTCTACCAGTGCTATTACCTCGGTGAAGGCTTCGGATGTATTGGTTCCCGGAATGAGTAGTATTGACCAGGCTTTGGAAGGAAGGATTCCCGAACTGATGTTAATTACCAATTCCGGTGAAGTGGGTGCAACTCCCAGGATACGGGTACGCGGAACTTCAACTCTGATTGGTAACCGTGAACCTTTGTGGGTACTGGATGGTTTTATTATGCATGATCCGGTGAATGTCAGTGTGGAGGATTTGAATAATCCGGATTATATCAATATTGTCGGAAATGCGATTGCCGGAATAAATCCTCAGGACATAGACCGGATCGATGTGTTGAAGGATGCTTCGGCGACAGCACTTTACGGAACTAAGGCTGCCAATGGCGTGATTGTCGTAACAACAAAAAAAGGTTCTATTGGACCTGCCCGTTTTTCCTATAACCATACATCGAAATTGACCCGCCGTCCCCGGTATTCGGACCGGAGCATAAATCTGATGGATTCCCGGGAACGGGTACAGTTCGGAAAAGAATTGAGCGATTTACATTATCAGTTTCCGTCGAATATGCCTAAAGTCGGATATGAAGGAGCTTTGTACCGTTATTATTCCGGTCTGACTGATTATGCTGGTTTTAAACAGGAAGTGTTGCGTTATGAGACAGTCAATACCGATTGGTTCGATATTTTGACTCAGGATGCCTATTCCCATGACCATACCTTCGGGGTGTCCGGAGGATCGGAAAGTATGCGTTATTATGTTTCGTTAGGAGCCAACTTCGAGGATGGGGTATCGAAAACAACAAAAACGGAACGGTATACGGCAATGGTAAACCTGGATATTAATTTTGGTAACTATATACATCTTTACAGTATAACCCTTGTAAAAGGGTGTAAAAGAATATTATATTAGTATCTTATACATTTGCCTTGATTCCTGATTAACGTCACATACTGTCACATATTCAAATCCATTCTTCTCATAGAATTTTAATGTTTCATTTGAATTGATGGCATCTATGGTTATAAATTGACATCCAGTCTTATTGTTATTTTTAAAACTGGCTACCAGCAATTTAATTATATCAGTCCCGTATCCTTTATTCCTTAAATCCTCATGTACTGCCAATCTACCTATTTTTACTGCGGGGAAGATATTTTGTGAAAACATATATTCCTGAAATGAATAATCTTTATCTTCGATACCAAGTTTAATTTTATCATCCAAATCTATATCAACTTTTGGATCTAGTTTTAGTACATCATTTGCAAGGCTATAATAAGCTACTGTTATATCTCTGCTTTCAATAATGAATGTAGTATACCTCAAATATTTGAGATAAATTTTTGCATCATTGATTAAGAAATCTGCTAAGTCTTGATTATTACATTTAAATGGTTTTATTGTGTCGCCCAAAGTGAGTTTTTTGAAAATAAATTCACCTGAATCAACTTTAATCAGAAGGTCAGAAGAAAACGCCATTAGTTGCTTTCACCATTTTAGTATACATTTCTTCCATTTCTTTGTATCGCTTTTCCTTTTCCTTTTTCTCCTTCAAAGATGGATATAAAGCACGCCGAAGATTAGTGCGGAATTTCTCTGCATCTCTTCCGGTTATAACTGGTGTATCTTGTATTGGTCGTGCCATAATACTATAAATTTAATACTTCTCTCTCTTATTACTAAATAATATCCCTATTCTATAGCAAATATAGCTACTATAATCAAAATTCACGGAATTAAAAAAGATGTTACGTTTCTATTTATTTTAGATAAACTTACTTTAGATAATCTACGTGAAGAAGCAGAACATTCTTTTAATCTTACAGGCTGTACATCTCTTAAAGGGGTCCAATTTAATCTGTCCCCTTTAGAAAGTCTTTTCTTTTTACTTGATATACTTGTTGTATTTTCCATATTGCTAAATAATATCCTCATTCTATTGCAAATATAGCTACTTTTTTATAATATACAATATCTTCTATTATTAATATTAGTTATTTATATATTGAATATGGTCATGATAATACTAATATTAGTACTTATCTTACAATTGAAGATAGTGTTATAGGTTCTTCCAATATACCTCCTTTTGTTATAGCTATATTAGCAACAAAAAAATTCAGAAACCCAATTTCTCTGGTATTGTCTACATAAATACAAAGGGTTCCTGAAATACTTTTATTTATTTTATTATTTCTACTTTTTAAAAGGATTTTCCTTATGAAGTTTACTTCTATCTACAAATCCTTCCTCACTATTATATTTTATATATTTACTATCTTTAATAAACTTACCTAAATCATCAATAAAAGTACCATCCTTATATTTTATACTAACTTTTCCTTTTTTAATTTCCCTTCTTAAAGCGTCATGATCAAGATCTTGAAATGTCATTTCTTCATCAAAATCGTCTCTTGTAATTTCCCCATCCAAAGTAGTATTTTCAATTTCATTTTTATTAAAAAATTCTTTAATTGAAAAATTCTCAGGAGTTAATAATTTATTATTTCTTTTTTGTACTATAATATTTTTTGAATTTATCAAATTATCTTTTTCTTTCTTATTTCCTTCTTTTTTAGTATATTCTTTTCCAACCCTACCAAGTTTTCTATTCAACCAATTGTCAGTATAAACACCTTTTTCCACTTCTGATTGAGTAAAAGAATTTAAAATGTTCTTTCTAATTTGATCTTCTAACATATTCATATCATTTTTATTTTAAAAGTAATTTAAAATTTAATAATTGCAAAAAAAATAATATTTTAAAATAAAGCAGCATAAAAAGAGCCGGACAGATGCCCGGCTGAACTTCAAAAATTGGATGAGTTTTTATTAAAAACTAAAAAGAAGTAATCTCTATTGCGTTGCACCAACACCATATAATATAAGTGTAACAGGGCTTCCTGCTTCATCCTTAATTTGAGTAGGAGCCCAGGTAATTCCATCAGTAGAAGTTGCAATATAACCACGATTTCCTACTAATATAAATTTTCCATTACCAGCAGCTATATCTTGCCAACTATGATTTCCAGAACTTGTATTAGGAGTTGTCCATGTTACTCCATCAGTTGTAGTTTGTGTATTACCTCTATACCCCTCTGCTACTACAAATTTACCATTACCAAAAGTAATAATATCATATCCTCGTTCTGCATTAGATATTCTTTTTGGATTTGTCCATGTTATTCCATCAGTTGATGTTGTGAAATAATAACCATCAGCAATTGCAATAAATATACCATTGCCATAAGCAACATCTTTCCATGTTATTGAACCAACAGTCTTTTTAGTCCATGTTTTGCCATCAGAAGATGTCATCATTATACCATTACTTGGCCCCACAGCTACATATATCCCATTACCATAGGCTAAACTTCTCCAATAGTTTAGTGAGTATGTATCTCCTATTGTCCATATTGTTCCATCTTTTGAAGTTGCAAGTTTCCCATTATAAAAATTTAACATCATAAAACTTCCATTGGCATAAATAACATTGCTCCAAGATCCTGTTGTAACTAATTGTTTTGGAGTTGACCATGTTTCTCCTTCATCAGTAGAAGTAGTTACATAACCTTTCTCTCCTCCAACTACAAATATTCCATTGCCATAGGCAACTGAATTCCAACTATTACTTCCTACTATCATAAATTCATTATTTAAATTGATTATTGTA
Source organism: Odoribacter sp. (assembly GCF_985060555.1). Lineage (NCBI taxonomy): Bacteria > Pseudomonadati > Bacteroidota > Bacteroidia > Bacteroidales > Odoribacteraceae > Odoribacter > Odoribacter sp. The sequence continues at coordinate 65,637 of NZ_CFKYFN010000026.1, forward strand.
TTCGTTGATGGTATTTCCGGCTCATCAGGAGACTCTGGTCCCTCAGGTTCTTCCGGATTCTCAATTGATGGTTTTTCTGGTTCTATTGTTTCTCTATGTTCCGGATCACACGAATAAAACATAAAGATGCATATTAACGCACTAAATAATTTGATTTTTATAAGTTCTATTTTCATTCTAGTTGTATTTTAAAAATATTACCATTTTGTCCTACTATAACTGCAACAGAAATTCCTTTCTTTTGATTAATATTAATAGTTTTTGTTATCCCCTTAGCAGAGATACTTAAAACTGTATTTCTTTCAGAAGAAATATTTTTAGAAGCTGTAACTGAAATTGTTTGCTTCTTATTTCCTGTATTAGGAGAGTAAGTGATAAAGTCTTTTGTTGCCATAATTTTATTTTTTAATTCTATGGCCGCAAAAAAAAAAAAAAAACGATTATTTCTGAATCATAGTAATATAACACCCCCTAACAAATTCATTAATTCATTCATAAATGATATAACATCAAATTATTTTTCCCCTGCAACCAATTAGAAGATATTAAACACAAAAAGAGTGGGTTGCTGTCCACACTCAATTAGGTATCGCCAAACACCTGTGTACACGTAGACAGACAACCCACTGTATAAATGGATTGACCTGTGCCTGTGTACTTTAAAATTGGCGATTTTAATTGAGTAGGCACTCTTATTTTTCTAAAATATGTTAGCTCTAAGAGCTAATGCAAATATAATCGTTTTCATATATCAAGACAAAAAAATTCTAAAACTAATCTTATGCGGCAATTATCTGCTGATAAGTTAATTGGAATTTTATATTCCTAAGTAATAGATTGAATCTGCTAAAATCACTAATTTTTCTTGTATTATATCTGAAACAAAACTCATTTACATAGAATTGTAAATGTTCTCTACTTAAATGGTGATATATTCCTATAATACCTCTCTTTAATAAAGACCAAAATCCCTCTATTGTATTAGTACAAATATCACCATCGGCATATTGTCCTCTGCTATGATCTACTGAATAATGTTCATACATTTCTGCTACTTCATTATATCCTTGCCATTCATCAGTATAAAGTATAGCAGCAGAATCAATATATTCTAATATTTTGGGAGTAAGTTCATATTTAGAAGTGTTTTTGATTACTCTGCAAATAACCTTTCCTTTTCTTTGAAGCATACCTAAAACAGGAGTTTTATCAATAAAGCACCTTCCTTGAGAGTTCTTTACTTTCTTATCCCAATGACGATTTTTGTTTTTGCCACCTACAAAAGTTTCATCACATTCTACTTTTCCTTTTAGCTTTCCCTTATTTCTACATATAAAACAGGTTCTGATTTTCTGCAGCATATACCAAGCTGTCTTTTGAGTGACTTGTATATCTCTTGATAGCTGTAAAGATGAAATACCCTTTTTGTGAGAAATAATTAACCATATAGCAATAAACCATTTTCTCATAGGTACTTTTGTTCCTTGAAAGATTGTTCCTATTTTGACATGGAATATCTTTTGAGTGTTTTTGCACATATACCTATGATTTCCTAAATGATAAACTTGTGATTTTTTATCAAAAGGAGAAATAACCTTATTGTGCCAAAGAATATTTTCAAGATAAATAATACAAGATTCATCTGTCGGGAAAGTTTCTAACAATTCCATTAGTGAACGGAATCTTTTCAAATACAACTTCATAAAGAATTACTTTTACTAAAAAATAAACAATAAAATCTATTATTTTTACATTAAAATAAGTAATAATATATTTATTATGTTTACTTTCTCTTTTGCAAAAGTAAGCAAGGAATCTTTAGAAGAAAGTTAAGGAAATAGAAGTCTTGTAAAAAGAAATTAAGAAAATCATATATAAATTTTGTTTTCTTCTTATGATTATTCTATCTTAGCAAAAGAGTATATTAATGAAATTGTTATGAAAGTTTTTAAAATTGGAAATTATATCAAAGTTTTAAAAGGAGAATATAAAGGGCAGATTTTTCAGATAGATGATATATCTATCAATAATGAATTTTTTAAAGTAAGTAATTATAACCTTTCGGGAATTTCTCTTAAACGAGAAGATGTTATATTAGCAACAGAAGAAGAGTTTGACAAATTTAATTCTAATTTACAAAATCAAAGTTTCAGCAGTAGCTTCCTTTCTGAAATATAAAGGATTTAGAAGTTTTTCATATACTTCTTCAGAAAAACATCTTATTTCTTTATCCAATAAAGCTGCAAATACTCTATCATCTTCAAGAGGAAGATTTAATTTTAATGCTATTTCATCAAGCATTCTTTTTACTTGAATTGGGTCTGTTTGTTTTTCCATAATAATATTTAAAAATTAATTTTACCCTAAAATTCGCTTTTTTCAAAACTATATATATCCTATTATAATAATATATAAATCAAATAATTAATTATTATAATTTACTGTAAGGATGTATATAGTTACCTTAATTTTTCACCGAAAATAAGGGCTAATTTTTCTTTAAACGGGAATATTCAGCGGAAAAATCACCTGATGCCTGATATTGATGCGATGGATTATGCTTATAATACTTCCCGGGCTATTCCGTGTTATGATGAAGACGGTTCTTTATTTTATTATGATGCTATTGGTTATGGAGGAAGTAATGTAAGTCATAAACAGTTCAGATATAATATTCTGAATGAAATCAGAAATAGTTCTAATGATTACCGGGGAAGTACTTTAGGGGCGAATCTGACTTTGCGTTACAACATCCTGGAAGACCTGGAGCTTTCCGTTGCTGGAAATTATATGCACAGCAGCACTTTACAGGAGCAATGGTGGGGAGAAAAAAGCCATTATATAGCCCGCTTGAAAAATGCCGAATATGAAGAACTTGGAAAAACGGGAGATGCAGGGAATTGTATTTTACCTTATGGAGGTATACTGAACACCAATAATTCGGAACAAGATTCTTATACTTTCCGGACTCAGGTGGAATTCCGGAAGATGTTCGGGGAAAACCGGCAACATTTGGCGTCTGTGATGGGAGGTTTTGAATTGAACGGAAGTACTTCCAGGAGTATTGCGGATGAGAACAGAGGATTTGTGAAAGAACGGGGATTGCAGTTCATTGACAATGTGAATCTGGAGGATTATCCGCACTACCAGACCTGGATCAATAAAAATCACCGGTCATTGTTACATGGTATCAACCATGAGATTTCGGGTTACCTGACATTAAGTTACAGCTATAAAGATTATTTCACCTTAAATGCCAACGGACGTTTTGATGCTTCCAATAAATTCGGAAGCCGTAGTAATGAAAAATTCCTCCCTATCTGGTCGGTTTCGGGAATGTGGAATCTGAAAGAAACATTTATGAAGCATGCAGATTTTATTTCAAATATGCGTTTAAGGACTTCTTACGGAATACAGGGAAATATGTTGGAAGACCAGAGTCCGAACCTGATACTGAGACAAGGGACAATTAATCCGATGTATAATGAAAATATTTCAACTGTAGCCCGTTATCCGAATCCGAATCTGAAATGGGAAGAAACCCGTCAGTTCAATGTGGAATTGGATCTTTCCTTTCTGGACAACCGCATAGGGATAAACGGAACATTATACCTGAAAAAGACGGAAGATTGTTTTACGACCGTGCAGGTCTCTTCTGTGAACGGGGTACCGGGCCATTCTTATGTCATGAATGGGGGGAACCTGGAAAATAATGGTTATTCTGTCGGTTTGTCCGGAATTCCGGTGAAAACCCGTGACTGGCAATGGAATCTGTATACTTATTTTTCAGGTAACCTGAATAAAGTGCGTTCTCAGACAGTAGAAAAATATACGATAGATTCTTATTTAAACGGAACTGCATTGGTAGATGGAGAGGCGGTCAGTAGTTTTTATTCTTATCGTTTCCTGGGCCTTAATCCTGCGAACGGCATCCCTGTATTTAATGATTATGCAGATCGTATGCATTTACTGGAAGACCGGGAATTGGAAGATATTGTTCTGATGACTATGGAAAAAAGCGGGCAACGGGATCCGATTTTTACAGGTAGTTTGTCGACTTCACTAACCTATAAAAGTCTTTCACTTTCTGTGAATATGTCTTATAGTCTGGGATCGAAAGTGCGTTTATTCAGTCTTTATGAACCGATTTTGAATGGAGTAAGTGCTGAAAAAAATATAAGAAAGGAATTTGTTAATCGTTGGATGGCTCCGGGAGATGAATTGAATACCAATGTTCCGGTGATTTTAAGTCCTTCGGATCCAGATTATTTCAGTTCTCTTGTTCATTTTTCTTCTGTGACGAGTTCAGATATTTCTCACATTCAGCAATTTGCTAATAGTGTGTGGGATATGTACGATAAATCCGATATACGTGTAGTGAGCGGTAATTATTTGAAATGTTCTTCTTTGTCGTTGCGTTATACGCTGAATACCGAATGGTTGAGGAAGACTCCGTTTTCAAATGTGCAATTGAGCCTCAACAGTATGAATCTTTTTACAGTTTCTGCAAAAGCTCTGAAGGGACAGGATCCGTCGCAGGCTGGTTTTGCAAAACCCAATTTGTCGGTAAGGCCTTCGTATACTTTCCAATTGAATGTAACTTTTTAAAAAAACAGTAGAATGAAAAAGAATATATTACTTGTATTGGCTGTGATGATATTGGTTCGCTGTGGCTATCTGGATGACTACTCCCAGGATATGGTCGTGGTGAAATCGGTATCGGATCTGGATGAGGTATTACTTGGAAGTGTATATATACCCAGCAAGGAAGAAGTACAAGATTTAGCTTGGGGAGATATTGGTTGGTGGCTGCATATACTGGACGACGATATCAATACCGTAATTACTGATCAGGCTGAAAACAGAATATGGAATTCAGCTATGAATTCGGCTTATTTCGGTTATACCACCTGGCAAATGGAGGTGGGAAGGAGCTATAAAGGAGATGAGCTGGCTGCAGATAATGCCCTTTGGGATGATCTTTATCGCCGGATCAATGTCACTAATATTATTTTGGATGAAATCGAAGATTTAAATCCGGCTACCGAAGAAGAACGGCTGGATGCTTTGAGAGTCAGAGGGGAAACGCATTTTTTACGTGCACAGTTTTATTTCCTGCTTGTAAACATTTATGCTCAGGCCTACGATCCGGAAAATGCAGAGACAACCCTGGGAATTCCTTTGAAACTGACAGGATATGTAGAGCACGATAAAGACAAGGCTTCTCAGTTTGAACGTGTATCGGTTGCGAAAGTATATGAACAAATCGTGAAAGATCTGAAAGCAGCAGTGGATTATTTTACCCAAAGTCCGCAGACACGTTTATTTTACAGGGCTTCCGGGGAAGCTTCGCTATTACTGTTAAGCCGTGTATATCTTTACATGCAGGATTGGAAAAACGCCTGGCAGGCTGCAGATGATCTGTTAAAAATCAAATCTTCACTGAAAGATTATGCTGTTGTGAAGGATGAAGATGAGGTTATTTCCAGGACCAATCCGGAAATATTGTTTTCTCAGGGCTCATTAAACGTACAAAATGCTTTTACCGGTAATGGCGGTGATTTTTGTATTGCTAACGGATTGTATCGGTTATATGCAGATAATGATTACCGGAAAGAATTGTTTTTTACTCCGGCTTCTTCCAGTGACAGCATAGCATTGGGACGTAAATATAAACGTGGTTTACATCAGTCATATGTTTCGGATTTATTTTTATTACGGATTTCAGAAGCTTACCTGAATATTGCTGAGGCATGTGCGATGCTTGACGATCCCTCAGGGGCGTCGGATTGGTTGAATATTTTCCGGAGAAACAGGATTGAAGGTTGGCAGGATGTAAGTTATGATCAGAACACTGTGATAGAGGAAGTACGGAAAGAACGTCGCAGGGAATTGTGTATTGAAGGGCACAGGTGGTTTGATCTGCGGAGGTATGCTGTGTGTCGGAAAGCTCCTTTACGGAAAGCAATAGAGCGTGTTTTTGCTGTATACGATTGGGATAGTAAAATGAAATTCATGCGTGGAGAAGTTTTCCGTCTGGAAATCGATGATCCGGCTTATGTATTTTCTATTCCTAAATCAGTATTGGAATTTGATACCGATATGCCTGATAATGTCAGACCGATGCGAAGATTAACAGAGGTAATTAATGCAAATTTTGATTGATTATGAGAAGGTTTATATATATATGTTTCTGCCTGCTAATGATAGCGTGCAGTAAGGAAAGTACATTGGAATCCCGGATAAATCTGGATGAATTGTATGTTATACAGGATGATCCTGACGATCCTGTAAAGCATCGGATTTATGAAATTTATGAAACTTATGGGATACCGGTATATTTCAATGATACGATCGGGAGGATATTTTTGAAAACAGACGTCCATGGGCAACCGGTTTATCAATATGAAAAACTGGATTTGGCTTGGGGATACGATAGTTATAAAAAACTGGAATATCATTATCAGTATATAACTGATCCGGAAAAACAATTGGAAGTACTGACCTGGATCGGGCAATACCTGAGAGATGCTGACAAAGCTTTATTCCCTTTTTGTTTTTTTGTCCCGGAATCGGTGACAACTAAAAATTTGGATAACAGGGAGGTGACAGAAGTCGATCAACAGTTTATGATAGGTTTCCGTACGTTAACTATGATTATGGGAAATTGGGAAGGAGAAAATCCCGGGGATATTCTGTTGAATATGAAAAGGAATATGGTAACTCAAAAAATCAAAAATTATTCAGAAGACTTGGCATATTTCAACAAAGTTTCCGATGCGAACTGGTACGGGACAAAGTATTGGTCGGAGGTGGATAATACCATTACTACTTACTGGAATTGTGATGTCTTGAATCCGGATTATACGGGTAGTCTGACCGGGGAGGCTTTGGAAGAGCAACGGGTAGAGGCGCGGGCTGTTACAGGCCGTTTCGGTTTCGTTATGGGAGATGAGTGGGGAGGTGGATTGTTTACTCCTTATGATACCCAGAGAGATCTGGAGTGTTTTGTAAAAGTTATACTGGCTACTGGTTCGGATGAGGTTTTCCGTGAACAATGGGGTACTTATCCCCTGGTCATGGAAAAATATGAGGTGTTGTATGAGATTATTACTGAAAAATTGGGTGTTGAATTGTAAAACGGGTATTATGAAAAAGATCATATATATATTATTCGGAATGTTGGCGTGGTGGTCTTGTGAAGATGAAAATTCTTTGATCGGACCGGAAGGAGTCTTTTCGGAATATACTGATTCAAGGGATGGAAAGATCTACCGTTGTGTGACTATCGGAGACCAGACCTGGATGGCGGAAAATTTGGCCTACCGTCTGCCTTTAGGAAGTGTAGACGGTTGTTATACTTATCGGGAGGAGAATTTGGATACAAACCGCATTGAACCTGCTCGGGCCCTGTTCGATGAGGTTGTACAGAATGCTATAAATGACGGGAAGATCAGTAGCGATCCTTTACCGGAAGTACCTTTTTTTTCCCCGGCATCTTTTGTTATGATGTATCTTGACTACCCTGGTTCGGCAGTGAGTATTGTAAATTTAATTGCTGATATGGTAACGTGGTATCCTTCCATGCAATCCACGGTGGAAACATTAAATCAAATCCTGGCAGAAACTAAAACAAAGACTATCGGTTTGACGGCAGAGGAATATTTTTTGAATGCGGAGGAAGAGAATGACGGATATGCAGAAAAGTACGGTTTGTTGTATACTTATGATGCAGCTCTAAAGGCTTTGCCAGATGGATGGCGTTTGCCGACCGATGAAGACTGGAAAAAATTGGAAACAGAACTTTATATGGACGGCGATGAACTCGGATTATTGGAACAATGGCGCGGGAAACAGGCCGGTATGCTATTGAAGGAAGAAGGTACCGGTTTCAGAATATTGTATGGAGGTACCCGGGCCTATGGAACTTTTGCCTATGGAACTCCTTATATGAATAAAGATATGAATGCTTATTTTTGGTCATCTTCCAAGATTGTGCAGAGTGATTCCGTTCAGACAGGTATTATTCGTGCTGCTTCAAAAGTGTATGAAGGGATTCTGCGGGGAACCTCCAATTTGACGGCGGCTTATAGCGTACGTTGTATAAAAGAATAAGCCGGTAGTATGGAGTTATTCAGATATGTTACAGGAATAATTTGGGATTGTTAATTAATTTAAAAGAAGATTTTATGAAAAAATTGATGTTGGCTTTTGTGCTGCTTTTAGGTGTAGTAGTGAGTGTAAAAGCACAGAGTATATATGGAGATAAAGTAAAAACAGATGTAAAAATGAAATATATTTATTCATTTGAAGAGGCTTTAAAAAAAGCCCGGGAGGTGAATAAGCCTATTTTTGTAAATTGTTTTGCTGATTGGGCTGTGCCTTGTCACGGGATGAACCAACTGGTTTTCAGTGACCAGCAGTTTGCCGACTGGATGGACCGGCATTTCGTAAACCTTTTTATCGATATAACTACGAATGAGGGACGTCCGTTAGCTACCAAATACAATACACTCCAAATGGCCCATTATATTGTATTGGATCAGGACGGAAATTTGATTTACCGGATTGTTGGCGGGCATCAGTTACCGGAATTTCAGGAATTGCTTGCGAAGGCCCTGGATCCGAAAACTACACTGCCGGAAATGAACCGGCGTTATGAAAAAGGAGAACGTAACCTGAAATTTTTACGTGCTTATGCCGATGTTTTAAATACAGCCTCTGAGGATGAGAAAGCTAAAAAAGTGATAGAAGATATTTTTGCCCGTTTAAAGGATAAACAATTGCCGAAGGAAGAGAACTGGAAATATTTTATGCAGAAAATACGGACCAATGAAGATGAATTGTTTAAAAAGCTGATTACCCGGAAAGCTGAGTTTGTGAAAAATATAGGGCAGGAGAAAGTGGATAGATTTATTTCCGGGATTTACTTTGCCAAATTGTTCCCTTATGCCTGCGGAACGACTCCTTATGATGGTAATCTGATGGTAGATCTGGCATTGGAATTGCACAAATGTAATCTACCCGATACAAACGGGGTTTTTGCTTTGTATAATATAACCAAGTATCGGGGAGAAAAGAAGTACGATAAAATGATTGAAGCCATGCGGGCTGGAATTCCGGGATGTCATAAGGAATTGGCCATGAATCTGGATGTGTGTTTGGGGGATATCAAAGGATTACCCAATCAAGAGCGGGATTTGTTGATCGGATACTTGAAAGAACGTTCCAAAGATTTGCAAAGACCTCCTTTGAGCTATTATGAACAGGCTATTTCCAATCTGGAAAACCGGGAAGGTGTCCAATTTCAGGATTTGATTTATGAAGAAGCCTTGAAGAAAGCGGGCAAAGAGGGGAAAATGGTGTTTATGGATTGTTATACCGTTTGGTGTGGCCCTTGTAAGATGATGAATGAACGGGTATTTACACAAAAGGTTGTCGGTGACTATTTTAAAAAACATTTTATTCCTTTGAAAGTAGATATGGAAAAAGGTGAAGGGATTGCTTTACGCAAAAAGTTTGATGTAAATGCATTTCCGACAATGTTTATTTTGGATGCTGAAGGAAATATTGTGGGTAAATTGCAGGGAGCACGGGATACGGATATTTTTTTGAAAGAATTGAAAGAAATTTTGGGAGATGAATAATTTTGGGTCGTTATGTACTATTTTACAGGAAGTTAAGATTTTGTAGAGTTCGTAAAAAATTTAAAAATAATACCTCTTAAAGTTTACTTTTGATGAGGCATTATTTAATGTATCGTGAATGTAAGATTTCTGAAATTACTAAATCCTCTGAAAAACTCAGGGGATTTTTTATGCACAAATCCCAGACTTTCCTAAGCCTGGGATTTGTTATTACTCAAAGATCTTTGTTCCGGTATTAATATTTTGTCCCGACTATTTACGATATGTATACCTCAAACAAAATAGAAGATTTGATATTTTTTTGTTGTTTTTATTTCTCAATCGGTCTGCATCTCTACAGCAAAGTGATCCGCAGCAATATTTCGGTGGCCGACCTGTGGCAGCGGCCCGGAAGTGCCCGAAGACAAAGTGTTTTCGCTCTCCGACTTTGAGTGTTAAGCGGAAAAGCTTCTGGTTCAATCTGATAGAAAAGAATGATTTCCTCTGAAAATGATGTTTTTAGAGAAAATCATTCTTTTTTAATTGTCTCGAAGCATAGATTATCCTATATTTGTCATTCAAGCTGATTTTGCTGAATTTTAAAATATAGGGCACCATGATTATTTCTAAAATCGAATTATTTAACTGGAAAAACTTTCACCGATGTGAGGTTGGAGTGCAAGAGCGGTGCTTTGTTGTGGGAGCGAATGCTGCAGGAAAATCCAATTTTATCGATGCACTTCGCTTTTTGCGGGATGTTGCTAAGCAAGGTGGGGGACTTCAAACGGCTGTGCGGGTGAGGGGCGGTATTACAAAAATACGTTGCCTGGCAGCCCGTGAGCAATCGAATGTAAAGTTGGCTATCGAATTAAGTGAGTCGGATAGTCGGGAGCTGTGCTGGCACTATGAATTGAACTTTAAGCATACGGGAGGAGGAATACGGGAAAATCAGGTAAAAATTGTTTCTGAGAAAGTTTTTTCGGGGAGAGAACAGCGCTATGTACTGGATCGTTCGGCTGAAACCTTGGGAGAGGATGAAGAAACATTGAAATATACTTATTTGGAACAGCCGAATGCCAACAAAGATTTCCGGGTGATTCAGCAATTCCTGCAAAATGTCGAATATCTCAATGTCGTCCCACAAATGGTCCGGGAATCAGCTTCGTCTAGTTATAGCGGGGATAAGGAGGATTATTATGGACGTAATTTTTTGAAAAGACTGGCTTTGTTAAATGATAATACCCGTCGCTCTTATTTTCGGAAAATCAATGAATTTTTGAAATTGGCGGTGCCCCAGCTGGAGGAATTATCTTTTGTTAAAGATGAGATAGGAGTTCCGCATCTGGAGGCACGTTATGTACATTGGAGGACCCGGGGGAGTAAACAGCAGGAAATGCAATTTTCTGATGGAACTTTGAGGTTGATCGGTTTTTTGTTTGCATTGATTGATTCGAACGGAGTGTTATTGTTGGAAGAACCTGAAATAAATCTTCATCCTGGGATTGTGGCCCAATTCCCTGAATTTATAGCAAAAATTCAGCGAGTGAAAAAGGGAGGCAGGCAGGTGTTCATCACTACACATAGTTATGATATTTTGTCGAATGAAGGAATAGCTCCCGAAGAAGTATTGTTGTTGACCAATAGTCCGGAAGGAACTGAAGTGGAAGTGTTGTCAAACGTAGAAAAGGCAAAAAATATTTTGGCAGCCGGTTTCTCTATGGCGGATGTGGTAATGCCATTGACAAAACCCTGGTCGATCGAATCGATGTCTCACATAAAATTAGACTGATCTATGATAGGTGTGTATATTGTGGGAGAAGACGATGTCACCCGGCATGTCATTTACCGGATATTGAGTTATTGTGGTGCCGGGCGGTTTACTGTTTTGATGGAATTACCGGCAAGGGGAGGAGAAATTAAGAATAAAATTCCGAATTTCAATCAATTAGCGATGAAATTTCCGGTTATCTTATTGACGGATTTGGATGCGGATAATTGTGCACCTGAATTAAAGAGAAAATTACTCGGAGGGTTGGAACAGGCGGAGAATTTAGTGTTTAATGTAGCTGTAGATGAAGCTGAAGCCTGGTTAATGGCTGATCGGGATGGATTTGCAAAATATATCTCTGTCGATGTCGATCAGTTACCTTGTGCCGGACTGCAGAAACAAGGAGGAGCAAAAGCCTGTATGGAAATGCAGTTTAGTTGTAAGTCTTCTTATTTTCTGACCCATATTCTGATTCGGGAAAGTTCGGACCAGACGTTGAAAAAACAGTTGATGGCTAAAGGGAAAGCAAGTAAAGGACGGGAATACAATACGGCAATTCTGCCCTTTATCAATGAGTGCTGGGATATTGAATCGGCTATGAGGAATTCGGATAGTCTGTGTCGTATGGTGGGACGTATAAAAGCGTTATTATAATTTATAGATAGTTTGAATATTAGGTAAAATGTTTAAAAAATATTGGAAATTCTTTGTGATCTTTTGGTCGGTAGTGCTGGTAGGCATTATCGGAGTTTTTGTTTTCTTTTGGTTGATATCGGCCGGGAAATTAGGATTTATGCCTACATTCGAAGAATTGGAGAATCCCAATAATCGGTTTGCTTCCGAAGTTTATTTTGCCGACGGGCCTATCATGAACCGTTATTTTGAGAAGGAAAACCGGAAATATATCGAATACCGGGAAATTCCACAATCTGTGATCGATGCGTTGATCGCTACCGAAGATGTCCGTTTTTACGATCATAGCGGAGTCGATGTGAGGGGATTGTTCCGGGTAGCTAAGGGATTACTTACGGCTAATACTTCGGCCGGAGGTGGAAGTACCATCAGTCAGCAATTGGCGAAAATGCTCTTTCCCCGTGAATCCGATTTGAATGTGTTTGAATTGGCGATTCGTAAATTCCGGGAATGGGTGATTGCAGTACGTTTGGAAAAAAGCTATACGAAAGAAGAAATTCTGACCATGTATCTCAACAAATATGATTTTCTGAATCTGGCTGTAGGAATCAGTTCGGCTGCAGATATTTATTTCCAGGTTCCCTTGGATTCGTTGAAAGTCGAACAGGCGGCTATGTTGATCGGGATGGCTAAGAATTCTTCTTACTATAATCCGGTCCGTCGTCCTGAGCTCACTCTAAATCGCCGGAATGTCGTTTTATCTCAAATGTATAAATACGATAAAATCACCCGCGAAGAGTGTGATTCTTTAAAGAAGTTACCCTTGGGATTGAATTTTAAACGGGTCGATCATAAAGAAGGATTAGCAACTTATTTCCGGGAATATCTTCGTTTGTTTATGACTGCGAATAAGCCCGATAGAAAACGTTACAGAGATTTATCACAGTTCAGGCTGGATTCGGTTGCCTGGGAAACCAATCCTTTGTATGGGTGGTGTAAAAAGAATGTAAAAGTAGACGGTTCGCATTATGATTTGTATTCCGATGGATTGAAAATCTATACGACTCTGGATTCCCGGATGCAGAAATATGCTGAAGAAGCCGTACGCGAGCATCTTTCCCAGGATTTACAGCCTTTATTCGATAAAGAAAAAGTGAAAAAACACCGTCCTCCTTTTTCTAACGACATGACACCCACCGAAATTGAGGAGGTGTTGGACCGTTCTATCCGTCAGTCCGAGCGTTACCGGGTACTGAGCAAGCAGGGGATGAGTTTCAAGGAAATCCGGAAAACATTTGACCAGCCTTTGAAAATGCAGGTATTTACCTGGAACGGTATCCGGGATACAGTGATGACGCCCTTGGATTCTATCAAACATTATAAATCATTTTTCCGCTCAGGATTTATGGTCATGCAGCCTCAGACAGGTTATATCAAAGCTTATGTCGGCGGACCGGATTACCGTTATTTTATGTACGATATGGTGAGTGCCGGAAAGCGACAGGTCGGTTCCACCATCAAACCGATCTTATATACCCTGGCTATGCAGGAAGGTCTCGGGCCTTGTGATAAAGTGCCGAATATTCCCCAAACCTTTATCCTTCCGACAGGTGAACCCTGGTCGGCACGGGGAGGTACGAAACGTCAGGGAGAAATGGTTACTTTACGTTGGGGATTGGCCAATTCGGAGAATAATATTTCGGCTTGGGTATTGAAACAATTTACTCCCGAAGCTGTTGCTCAAATGGCCCATAAGATGGGGATTACCAGTTTTATCGATCCGGTACCTTCTGTATTTTTAGGTACTGCTGAAATTACGGTAAAAGAAATGGTGGCTGCTTACTCGATTTTTGCGAATAAGGGTGTATACAATTCTCCGCTGCCTGTCTATCGGATTGAAGATAAATATGGGAATGTACTTCAGGAATTCCGTCCCGAATCCCGGGAAGTCATCACTGAGAATACGGCTTATCTGATGTGTAATTTGCTGGAAGGCGTAGTGACTGGCGGGACAGGTGTCCGTTTGCGTTATAAATATAAACTGATGAATCCGATGGGGGGAAAGACCGGTACCACCCAAAAGCATGCCGATGGTTGGTTTATGGGTGTTACTCCCGACTTGGTCGGTGGCGTTTGGGTTGGAGCAGAAGATCGTTCCATCCATTTCCAAAATCTGGCTAATGGACAGGGAGCTAGTATGGCCTTACCTATTTGGGCTAAATTTTTGCTGAAAGCTTATGCCGATCCCCGATTGAAAATGTCCGACCGTCCTTTCGACCGTCCTGCCGGAATCAATAAGCGTCTGGATTGTGATGAGACGATTTCCGAGGCAGAAGTGAAAGAAATGAATAACGGTATCCGGGAAGATGAGGAAGAATTTTATTAATCGGATTATAAGTTGATATGGTAAAGTCGAAAACAATATATGTGTGCCAGAATTGCGGGGCGAAAGAGACTAAGTGGACCGGGCGTTGTAATGTTTGCGGCGAATGGAATAGTTTTGTGGAAGAAGTCGAGGTAACTTCGAAAAGCCGGGGGAATGCAGTAATAGGTAATCCTTCCTCCAAAGCGTTGCGTTTGTCTGAGATCAAAGTGAATGCAGATGTTCGGATGGATACCGGAGATAACGAGCTGAACCGGGTATTGGGAGGAGGTATGGTTCCGGGATCGATGATTCTGTTAGGTGGTGAACCGGGTATCGGTAAATCGACTTTAGTATTGCAGTTCGCTCTTCATAACCGTTGTGGAAAAGTGTTGTATGTATCCGGTGAAGAAAGTATTTCGCAAATAAAGATGAGAGCTCAGCGTTTAGGAGCCGAAAACGACGAATGTCTGTTCCTTTCCGGAAATTCTTTGGAAATGGTCTTGCAGCATGCACGTGCTATTTTGCCCGATTTATTGATTATCGATTCGATACAGACTTTAGCTACCGAAGCTGTAGACTCTATTCCCGGTAGTCTGTCTCAGATTCGTGAATGTACCAATACCTTACTCCGTTTTAGCAAAGAAAATACGATTTCTACTATATTGATCGGCCATATTACGAAAGACGGCCAATTGGCCGGTCCTAAGATATTGGAACATATGGTGGATACTGTTCTGCAATTTGAAGGTGATCAGCAATATATGTACCGTATTTTACGTTCGATGAAGAACCGGTTCGGTTCGACTTCCGAAATCGGGATTTATGAAATGTTGCAATCAGGATTGAGGCAGGTCACCAATCCTTCCGAACTACTTTTGTCCAATCATGATCAGGAATTGAGTGGAATAGCGGTTTCTGCTACTGTAGAGGGCGTGAGACCGATTTTATTGGAAGTACAGTCTTTGGTGTCGACAGCCGCTTACGGAGTTCCTCAGCGCTCTGCTACGGGCTTTGATTCGCGTCGCTTGAATATGCTATTGGCAGTGCTCGAAAAACGGGTCGGTTTTAAATTGGCTGCTAAAGATGTTTTCTTGAATATTGCCGGTGGTATCCGGGTGAGTGATCCGGCACTGGATTTAGCCGTAGTCATGGCTGTTTTGTCGTCGAATATCGATGCAGCTCTTCCGGCAGATACGGTTTTTGCCGGAGAGGTCGGGCTTTCAGGTGAGATTCGGGCTGTCAGTCGCATCGAACAGCGGATATCGGAAGCTGAAAAACTAGGTTTTAAACGAATCTTTGTGCCCTTGGGAAATAAAAAAGGATTTACCCGCAAGGCGACTCATATCGAAGTGGCATTCGTTTCCAGAATAGCGGACATCTGCCGCAGTCTGTTCGGGTGATTCGGGAAAGTTCAGCGATCACAGCGATCATCTGCCCTGAAGCGGGAATAAGCGAAATGTTTTACAAAAATTGCAGATCTACCGAAGACCTGTCCTAATAAATATTCCTCGGATCAAACGATCCGAGGAATATTTATTAAATGTCATTATACCTATTGCGTAGGCATCGAGCTTATCCCATATATGACTTTCGTTATTTGGAAATTATTGGGGGCAGCCCAATAATCCGGCCAAGCTTGTCTGTATGTTTCGAGTTGTTCGTCAGGAACATATATTCTATAGCTGGCATTGGTGACTGTCCAGCCGTCTGCTACGGGAAAAGCACCTTTCCCCAAGGTAGCCGGAGTCTCATCCGGACATAAGATCGTTTCCAATGCAGAACATCGATTGAATGCGTTTGTACCGATTCTTTCGAGTTGTGTTCCGAGAATTACTTTTTTCAATGATGAACATTGACTGAAAGCTTTATCATCAATCACGGTAACTGCATCGGGAATTGTGATCTCTTCCAAGAGAGAACAATTTATAAAAGTATTATTAGATATTCTTTTTAGTGATTCCGGCAATTTGATATTTTGTAATTTAGAGCATTGCTCAAATGTATTGGAGGGTAATTCTTCAATATTGGCCTGAATATCGGCCGAAATCAATTCGGCGCATTTACTAAATACAGCCCTATCCAATGAGACAACACTTTTCGGTATGGTAATTCGGGTCAGTTTTGAATACCCGAAACAAGTATTTCCAATTGATTTTAAAGTATTCGGTAATTCAATTGTTTCTATGCTGCTCTGCTGAAAAGCGACACCCTCTATTATCTCGATCCCTGAAGGTAAGACAATGCTTATTATTTGGTCTTCATAGAGGAATGCACCGTCGTTCACCCGTTCGACCGTTCCGGTATAAGCCCATTTACCCTCTTTGGTATTTTTGTCGTATGTACATTGCTCGTCAAGAAACGTGCAGTTTTTACCCCCGAAACGAGGGCCATATGCACCATTATTCCACCCAAGTTGTTGGTGTGCCGTATATTCGATATACTTCATCTGTTTGACAACCAGTTTTCGCATTATGGTGCGTTCGTCGTCTGAAGCGAATACCAGTATCCCGCTTTCCGGTTCGCTGATCGCTGCCGGATCGTCGGGAGCGGAAACAGAGATTTTCTTACCGGTTTTATCTACCGTGACCTTGTATCCGCTGTGCGAAATGCATGCGATGGAAATTTGTACGTTCAAAGGATTCGTCAATTCGTAGTTTACTACTGCCGTTGTACCTGCGCTACAGTAAACCGTCATCTCTTTCACTTTGTCGGTTCCCGAGACGAACAAAAGGTCGAATTTGTCTTTGTAGTAGGGCAGTTTTATCTGTTCGCCGTTTTCAGACAGTGTCAGAACGAGATAATCCGGATCGGAATTGTCAACATCGCTGAACATCGAATCTCCGTTCTGGCCGGGATCGCCCGTAGCCCGATCCAGTTTCGTCCACATTTGTCCCCCGTCGTAAGAGATATACCAATAACCGTCTTCCCTGATCTCCAACTTAGGGGTGATGCCGTTATCGCCTTTGTTTCCGTTATCGCCTTTGAGGGATTCCAGCCATTCTTCTTCGGTGCCCCGATAACCATTTTCGACCGCCAGTTCATAGGCCGATTTGCCGTCGTTGCCATTACTTCCGTTGAGCGATGCAAGCCATGCTTCGAGCGTGCCCCGGTAGCCTTTCTCGACTGCCAGTTCGTAGGCCGATTTGCCGGCCATACCTTGTGCCATGACCCGATCCCCACGGTCGTCCGTCAGCCATTCACCGTCGAACGTCCAATAATAGATGCCGCCATCCTGTTTGATCCCGATCACCGGCGCCGTACCTTGCTGGCCGTCTTTTCCGTGGTATATCGTTACAGGACCGCTTTTGATGAAGGTGATCGTGTAGCCGATCGTTTTCCCGTTTTCTACTACCGGGGTTACACCGGTCACGTAATCGTTGCCCTGCAATGCTTCTACGATCAGTTGAAGGGAGGTTATATTGGTGTTCATCCGGCTGCACAACTCTTCGAGCGCGGCCAGACGCGAATCTATATACTCGCTCTTGTTCCATATGGCGATTTCGTCGTACTCCGTACAGGAAATCAACGACAATAAGCCAAAAATCATACAAGTTATTATCTTCTTCATGACATTTCCAGATTAAAAATTAATTCCCATTCTAACGATGAAACAGTGGTTCCTGACATGTTTGTATCCTACTTTGTGGTTATCTTCCCCGTACATCGTGTCGGTTTTGTCGATATCGATAAGTCCTGTATGGTAATCCGCTCCGATAATGAAGCGACCGAACGCAGCATCGACCCCGCACGAAACGCCCATGTCGTGGCGCGAAAATCCACCTTCTTTTTTAAAGATGGAGATTTTTTCATCTTCAACCTCACGTTTCCCGCCTATACCGACTGCGTAATATAATCCTGCGAACGGTATAAATGCGAAATGTTTTCCTAACGCGACGGTGTAGTCGATACCCACAGGGATCTGTATGTAATTCATCGTGGTACGACTGTCGTCGAATCCGTTGACCTCGTATCCTTTGTTTATAAAGCTCACTCCTGTTCGCAGGTAGAACGGCAGTTGCCGGCTAAGCCTGACCCGGTCGGTTACGCCGATTTCGTAACCCGGTTTTGCCGATGAGGTCAGTCCGTAAGAGGTGATCCACGAGGTACAGTATCCAGCGTGTACACCGACGGTATTTGCCGGATACGAACGTACCGGCTTTATATCGACGGTTGTCGGTGTAGAAGTTGCAGGATGGGCTATTTCCTTATCCGCAGGTGCTTTGGTCAGGATAGTTTGTAAAGACTCGGTGTTTTCGGCTTTGTATGATGGAGCCGCTTCAGGTTGTTTTTCGCAGTTTTTCTCTACGACATGCAGATAGAGCGTGATATTGACGCTGTTGCGCAGATCGGGAAAGAAGTGCTCCAACATATAATTATACGGTTTACCTTTCTGCAAATCCATCAACTGCTTTTTACGGCCGTCGACGATGTGTCCCTTGTCATCGTAAATCCATAGCGGAGTATGGTCGAGAATGTCCAATACTTCGTTACGTCCTGCCATGTCGGATGCTACGACTTGCTCCCGTAGCATGTTCCATGCGACACCTTCGGCGTGATGTTCGATCAGATGGGGAGGAACGTTTCCTTCGCGGACAAGATAGGCTTTCAGCTCTTCCGCCCGCCGGGCCGCCAATTGTTCGTTTGCCTGCACCGCTCCGTCGGGAGAGGCATATGAACGGATGACGATCTTTTCTACACGGTCGTTTTTTAATGTCGCGCCGATCGAATTTAAGAAATACTCCAGCTGTGACCGATTGTCCCGGAATGAAGGATCGACATTACGGTACCCGCGGCGATAATAGATTTTTATAGAATCCGCCGCTTCCTGTGCCTGCACGCTTCCAATGGTCAATGCACAGGTAAATAGAAAGAATAAGATTTTTTTCATTCGACATTCAAATATCATCGGATTAATACTTCTAACCAACGATAAACTTGGATGTTATCCTTTGTATCTATCTTGTTTAAACGTTCCTCTGAACGCCTCGGACGAATAATACATGGTATAAAACCATATAACGGCACATATGGGCAATCATAATTCTTTGATTATAAAAATATTATATATTAATCTTGTACATATACTAAAAACGATATAAATTTGTAGTTGAAAACCAACGTTTTAATCAACGTATAAACACATAAAGGAGGATAGTTATGGCGGCTTTCTGTCAAATCGAGCGGGAATCCGGTGATATACCCGAATTTCCGTCATTTCTTAAGCATTGATTTGTTTGTTTTTAAATCGACTGATTCTAAGTTGTTCTTTTTTGTCCAGCGCCTTCTGGACAGATGGGTATTTCATCCTGAATTTGGCAAATGTATCGCGCGAAAGATCGAAATGTTTGCAAATATCGCTTATGGACTTCCCCTTATTAAGCATCGTAATAACGACCTGTCGATTCTTGATCAGTACGTTCATCTTGGTATAGCTACCGTGGCGCCGTCCCAAAACCATTCCCTCCGCACGCCGTAGTGCCAACGCTTCGCGTGTACGCATAGAGATAAGGTTACGTTCGATCTCCGCCACCAGTCCGAAAGCGAAACACAGAACTTTGCTGTTGATCGTGTTGTCGAACGAGTAGCCTTCCTTGGTCGTATAAAGATTTATTCCCCTTTCCAGACATTTGCCCATAATCGCCATGATATCCGTGAGCGTCCGGCTCAGACGCGAAATTTCCGTGACGATCAGTGTGTCGTCTCGTTTAAGTCGGCGTAACAGTACGCCCAGTTTGCGGTCGCGTTCGCTCTTTTTGCCGCTGGCAACTTCTGTGACCCAATGATTGACGATGAGTTGTTTACTTTCGGCAAAACGCCTGATTTCATCCTGCTGGTTGGCCGGATGTTGTTTTTCCGTGCTGACACGTAGATAACCTATTATCATGATATTAATAATTTTAACTGAGGCAACATCACCTCGTCCGGTAAAATTAGTCGTATGCTACGGGTTTCGGGATACATTAGTGCCGGATATAAGAAATCCGGGTTATTGGTTGGCTGGAGTCATCATTATAATTCGGCCGTTTCCTGAATCGTTCCGGGACATGATTGTTAGTTAAAACAACTTGCTTAAATAGTAGAAAAACAAGCATAAAAAGAAAACCACCTACGAAAGTAGGTGGTTTATTCTCAGTGACCTCGGAGGGGCTCGAACCCTCGGCCCATTGATTAAGAGTCAATTGCTCTACCAGCTGAGCTACGAAGTCATCATTTTGTCGCATACGGATGAATTCCGTTTTGCGGGTGCAAATATGCAACAATATTTTTAATTCTGCAAGAATAAACGGAATTAATCTTCTTTGATGTTGTGGTAAACGTTGGTTACGTCATCATCTTCATCCAGTTTGTCCAGAATTTTATCAACTTCTGCTCTTTGTTCAGGGGTCAATTCTTTCGTATCGGTAGGGATACGGGTGAATTCTCCGCTGACGATATCGTATTTATTTTCTTCCAGGTATTTTTGGATATTTCCGTAAGCATCGAACGAGCCATAGAGATTGATTACTCCATCTTCGTCTTCGAAGATTTCATCTACTCCGTAGTCGATCATTTCCAGTTCGAATTCATCCGGATCGAAATTTTCCGGTTTATTGATTTTGAATACACACTTCCGGTCGAACATAAAGTCGAGTGAGCCGGTCGTTCCTAGCGAACCCCCGAACTTGGTAAAGGCATGGCGTACATTCGCCACGGTCCGGGTGTTGTTGTCTGTAGCTGCTTCTACAACGATGGCAATGCCATAAGGTGCATATCCTTCATAAGTGATTTCCTTGTAATCAGAAGTATCTTTAGAGATTGCTCGTTTGATAGCCCGTTCTACATTTTCTTTAGGCATATTTTCAGCCTTGGCATTCTGAATCAGAATACGAAGACGGGTATTGTTTGCTGGGTCGGGGCCACCGGCTTTTACGGCAATATCGATTTCTTTTCCGATTCTGGTAAACGTACGGGCCATATTACCCCATCTTTTCAATTTGCGTGCTTTGCGGTATTCAAACGCTCTTCCCATAATATATTTTATTTAATTCCTTATTTTGTTGATATTTATGAGGCGCAAAGTTATATTATTTCGGTCAAAAAGTGAAAACTAAAAACTAAAAAGTATCTGTTAATCCCAGTTTTTTAGTTTGAGAAGATGATAATCAGAAAATTCACTGCCTGGGTTTTCCAGATAATAGATCATGGCCCGTTTCGTCCGGTGGGGTAATTGGCTGAATAACAGATCTAATTTTTCTTTATTTAATAAGTTATTACACAAGTCTATATAAAGAATATCCCTGCAATGGTTCAAACAAACGGAAGTCAGGTGATTGAATGAACAATACAAAGATTGAAGCTTAGGGCATAAAGAAAGGTCGAGGGTTTCCAAAAGATTATAGGAAACATTCAATTGCATCAACTTTGGATTGGAACTGAGATCCAGGGTTTGTAAATTATTGGAATTGCAATGCAACTCTTCCAATGCCGGACATGAGGAAAGATCCAGTTCCTTCAATTCATTGATCGAACAGTTCAGATATTCCAAAGAAGGACAATGTTCGAGTTGTAAATCGACTAAATTTAACCGGCTGACATTCAGATTTGAAATCCGGTGGCCTGAAATTTTGATATGAAACAGTCCTTCTTGCTGATAGTGATGGACGATGTTGAAGTATTGTTTTTCTTTCAGAATTGAACTTGTTCCGTCTCCCCAGTCTATAGACAGATCACTGGCATATATTCCTGCCTTAAAGGGGATATTTGCATAGCTGATAAAGTGGATGTGGAATTCTTCCGCACTAATATTCATTTTAATCGTAGTTTAGTTCTAAAAAAAGCGTGTTCCGAGTGTCTGTCAGAAGGGTACCGCCAAGCACCTAAAAGCAAAACACAACAGCCCACGCTTATGCATGAACATTACATTTTATTCTTGCTTTTGTTCAAAATTGGCGGTTTCTCTGACAAGAATAAAATAACGACTAAATTCTATATTTCCCTTCTCTAAGGAATGTGACAAACATAATAAAAAATAAGAATTAAATAATCGTCTGTAACCTATTTCTGCATTTTTATGGACTGTTGTTTTGCTTTTAGTCTTTATTCATAAATTCATAATTACGCGTACATACACTGTTTTATTTGTTTAATGTAAAATATATATCTTGATTTAGCTAGTTATTTCGTATCAAAACTATATTAAACTTCCGAGAACTTTTGTGTTATAATCGTTTTTATTTCAGAAAATAACAGAAATCGCTTTCTGAAACTTTTCATACTTACAGGCGTTAAAAAATAAAAAGTCGATATGGCAGTTTCTGTATCCTTAAAAAAATTGGCTGAAATACTTGGGTTGGCTCCTTCTACCGTTTCGCGTGCACTGAAGGGGCATCCGGATATTAGCCGGGCTACTCAGGAAAGGGTGAGGGCTTTGGCACAGGAATTGCACTATAAACCTAGTGCGTTGGCATTGAGTCTGAGAAATAAAAGATCTAACTCGATCGCTATGCTGGTTCCTTTTTTAGGAAATTATTTTTATGCCTGTGCTGTGAGTAGTGTGATTCGTTCTGCATATTCATCGGGGTATAAGGTGATTGTGTTTGAAAATGGAGAGGATTATGAACAAGAGGTAAAGATCTGTCAGTTTCTCCAGAAATCCGGGATCGATGGCTTGGTAGTTGCGCCTGCCAGGACGACGAATGACCTGGATCATTTTGTGAAATTGCAGCATGAGGGGATTCCGATGGTGTTTTTCGATCGTATAGCTCCCAATCTGGATACCGACCGGGTACTCGAAGATGATTATAAAGGAGCCTGTACGGTGGTCAGACATATGATTGACGGTGGATGCCGGAAGATTGCACATATCGCTTTGCCCCGCCGTTATCTTTGGGCGCAGAAAAGAGAAAAAGGATATTTGCAGGCGTTGAAAGACCGGCATTTGTTCACCGATGAAAAACTGATCGTCGAATGTGAGGATGTGTCGGAAGTTTATAGAATTACCCGGCAATTGGTGTTGCATTCCGGAGTCGATGGTATTTTTGCCGCTAACGATGCCTTTGCCGTGCATGTATTGAGTGTACTTCGGCAGATGAAATGCAGGGTACCGGAAGAAGTTGCTGTATGCGGATATGGTAACGAACCATCGACAGAAGTAACCTTTCCCGCTTTGACTACCGTGAATAAAGATGGGTATCGGGTAGGGAATATCGCTGCCGGTTTGTTGATTCGCCGCATCGAGGATAAAGAGGAGGTCCCGACAGTGACCCGGTTGTTGAAACCCGAATTAATTGTACGGGATTCTACTCTGTCTGTCGATCGGTAATAAATTTATTATATCTTTGATAAGTTAATGATTTACGAATGTTGATGAGAATATTGATTCCTTTTATAATTTTATCCTGTATCGTGTGTTGCAGGACAAAAGAATTGCGAATTCCCGATCAACCGGGCCTGTCCCATTTGGCTTCGCCCGTTTTTCTGAAATCCGATACCACTTGGGTCGATCTGAAGGATTATTTCTTATATCCTGAAAAAATTAAAAAAATTATTCCGTTTGCCGGTGTAAAGTTGTATTGGGACAAAACGGCCTCTACGTTAGGAGTAATTGCCGGGGATTCAGGTGTGTTATTATCCGGGATGAACATCCGTTACGAGGGATATGATTATCAGATTCCGGTGATGCGGCCGAATCCGGATGCCGGTTTTTATATCGGTACCGATGAAGTAAGGGGAGATACGTTTTTTTTACAGAGTACCTCTCCGGTAATAGACTGGGCTGTTTATTTTCAAAATTATAAACTGGCAGAAAATTTCCTTTCCTGTACGGAAAAGAGGGTAGGTATCGTGTTACCCGAAGCTGCCCGTCAGTTGAAGTATGGAGAGTTGAGGATTTGGGCGAGAGATAGTTTCAGTATTTCAAATGCGATTATTATCCCTCTTAGACGAGGCAAATTGATTACCGAAGTCGGGCAATTGAACGATACAGATAAGAGGACTACAGTTATTTATGGTTTGGAAGTGAAAGAGTTGGCCACGCCGGATACCGGGTTCATAGCCGATTCGATGAACCCGGCTTATTCGAATATAGAGGTTGCTGCTATCGGTCAAAAAATGGTAGAAGGTTATTTCAAAGACTTGGGGATAAATACGCTCTATTTGTTTCCGAAAGCTTCGGCTGATAGTTTGTCTGCCGATCTTCGAAAGTTGGAGCTGGAAGCTCGGCGGTGCCGGCTGACCGTTGTCGTAACGGACAGTCTTGCCGGATTAGACCGTTTTGTTTTTGATAAAGCCACTGCGGTTTTTGCCAGGTCGAATACGGGTTTTGAAATTTTAGCACAGGCATTGAATGCTACTTTTCAGGATGCGGAGAATGACTATTTAGGGATTCATTATTCGGGTAACGGCGAAGCTCCGCGTTTTGTCACCCGTACCGATGAATTTTCCCTTTTGCCTGTACAGAGTGAGCGACAGGATACGGTCTATCGGAAATTAGTCCAATTTCTGGCTTTTAATGTGACGATTCCGGGGATTCCTATGATTGGGGAAGGGGATGAAATCGGTTGGCCGAAAAAGGAAGGAATACTTGGGCAGGGGGAGGAATGGACCGACGAACAGCTGAACGTGAAATCGAAGCTGAGTGCTTTAAATCAATTGCGAGGTGAACATATGGCTTTACTCTATGGGGATTTTATCCCCCTTCGGGTGGAAAAGCAAATTTACGCTTATATCCGTTCTTTTTTCGGTAAAAATGTCCTCGTAGTTTTCAACAAAGGCAAAGAAACGGTCTCTTTAAAGCTCGATTTACCGGAGATGAAACGGGAGGAAAACTTCTCTTCCCTATTCGGTAACCGTTTTAGCTATGATAATTCGAAAATAATTCTGGATGTCCCCGCCTATGGAGTCGAGATCATCTATAATTGAATAGTCACCTGGGCGAAAGTTTATAAAGTTCATCGATTTTATAGATGCTTTTTCTTTGGCGAGGTTCTTTTTATTTCCTGACAATATGTGCTGGTATTCGATTGGGCTATGTCTTGAAATTCCCTTTTGTTCAGCTTCTCTATGTATAAATAATAACATCGACTTAGTGAAAGTTGACAGGATTAGCAACTTGGGTATTGTTGTTTTTGTGTATATTTTAGAAAACGGATAAGGTTCGCTTTTCAGGCTTCCTGAGAAACGAACCGAATCAAAAATAAAGTGATGTTAATCCAATACCCCTTTAATACGGTCTTCGAAAGCTGAGAGTGCTGCTTTGGCTCCTTCTCCCATTGAGATAATAATTTGTTTATAGGGGACGGTGGAAACATCGCCGGCTGCATAGATACCCGGAATGTCGGTCCGGCAATGGGCATCGATGATGATTTCTCCCAGACGATTGGTCGCGACAATTTCTTTAAAAGCACTGCTATTGGCTGCTAGTCCGATTTGTACGAAAATACCGTCCAGGGGGAACAAGCGTTCATTACCCGTTGTCCTGTCTTTTGTGCGAATGCCTGTCACTTTTTCTTTGTCTCCCACCACTTCGGTTGTTTGGGAGTTGACCAGAATTTCTACATTAGGCAGACTTTTCGCTTTTTCCTGTAATACCTGATCGGCTTTTAACTCTTCCAGGAATTCAAAAACAGTTACTTTAGAACAAATTCCCGCCAAATCGATCGCTGCTTCGATTCCTGAATTACCTCCTCCGATGACAGCCACGTGTTTTCCTTTATAAAAAGGACCATCACAGTGGGGGCAAAAAGCTACTCCTTTACCGATATAGTCTGTTTCGCCAGGTACATTCAAACGCCGCCAACTAGCTCCGGTAGCGATAATGATAGCCGGGGCGACAAATTTTTCTCCTCCGGTTACCGAAAGAATTTTTTCTTTTCCGGTATGCTCCATTTTTTCCACTTTCCGATGTTCGAACAGATCGATCGGATAATGTTGAAGATGGGTACGCAGATTATCGGCAAGCTGACTACCTGTCGTGTAAGGAATAGAAATCAGATTTTCGATACCCACGGTTTCTTTCACCTGGCCTCCGATACGCTCGGCAATGATGGCTACTTTCAGTCCTTTTCTGGCCGAGTAGATGGCTGCCGAAGAGCCTGCCGGACCACCTCCTACGATCAGGACGTCGTATTTCTTTTCCGGGATTTCCTGGCCGGTATTCTCCGAACCGTAGGTCGCCTCCAATTTTTCAAGGAGTTCTCCGAATTCTCCCCGTCCGATGTGTATGAGCTTACCGTCGGCATATACCGAAGGCACTCCCTGTATATGCAGAGCCTCTACTTCGGCTTGATTTATCGCTCCGTCTACCATTTCGTGTTCTATGTTGTCGTTCAGGATAGCCATCAGATTCAAGGCCTGTACAACATCCGGACAATTCGTACATGTTAAGGATACATAGGTAGTTAACCGGATCGGTCCCTTCAAGGCTGCTATACGTTTCTGTAAGTTCCCGTCGGGTATGTTTTTCCCTTTGCCGTCGCTGTTGAGGATGGCCAATAGTAAAGAAGTGAATTCGTGACCGTTCGGTATGCCCCGGAATTTGATCCTCGTTTTTTGTTCATTTTTCAGCAATTCAAATTCCAGCCCCTCTCCTTCTTCCAGCCGGTAATTGATTTTTTCTGAACAAGAGGCGACATCCTCTAATAGTTCGATCAATTCATTCCGGTTTTCGTGTCGGGGATTAAGCCGGATTAAAAAAGTGTATCGGGAATCCAGCGGTGCAAAAATGGTGCGTAACTGGTCTTTTAATGCTGTTTCTAACATAGCGTATATTTTTTCAGAAGATGATAAAGGGTTTCAATGGCAGGCAGACTTTTCAGCAACCGGTCGGACCATTGAAACCCTGAAATTAGTCCGGGATTAAATTTTACCGACTAAGTCGATACTGGGCTTTAAGGTCGCTTCACCTTTTTTCCATTTAGCCGGGCAAACTTCACCGGTATGAGTGGCTACGAATTGAGCCGCTTCAACTTTTCTTAAAAGTTCGTTCGCGTCCCTCCCGATGTTATTGTCATGAATTTCTACAACTTTGATCTGGCCTTCCGGATTCACGACAAAAGTTCCCCGGTAAGCCATTCCTTCTTCCTCGATCATGACTCCGAACGCACGGCTTAAAGCTCCTGTCGGGTCTGCCAACATCGGATATTTGATTTTACGGATGCTTTCAGAAGCATCGTGCCATGCTTTGTGTACAAAGTGAGAGTCTGTGCTTACAGAGTAGATCTCCACACCCATGGCCTGAAATTGTTCGTACTTTTCAGCCATATCGACCAATTCGGTCGGACAAACAAAAGTGAAGTCGGCCGGATAGAAGAAGAAGATTCCCCATTTACCCTTTACATCTTTGTCGGTTACTGTTTTGAATTGACCGTTTTGAAATGCCTGTACACTGAATTCAGGAAGCTGAGAATTGATAATTGTTTGCATAATCTTTATTTTTAAATTGTTATTGTTTTTTCTTTTCGATACAAAAATATATCAATTATGTCGATAAATAAAATATTTTTGATCGATAGTTTCTATGCTGATATAGATAAACCGAATGAGTGAAAAAGAACCCTTATCTTTGTTGTGATTTTAAATGAAAGTTATGAGAAAGTATATTTTTGAATTGGAGATGAAAGTCCGGGATTATGAGTGTGATTTGCAGGGGGTGGTGAATAATGCCAATTATCAGCATTATATGGAGCATGCCCGTCATGAGTTTTTGGAGCATGCCGGTGCTAATTTCGGGGAATTACATCAGCAAGGTATCGATGCGATGGTGGCCCGGGTCGAGATCGACTATAAAGTGTCTTTGATCAGCGGGAATCGTTTTTCTGTTAAATTGAATATATCCCGGGAAGGGGCTAAGCTGGTGTTTTTAGAAGATATTTATCGGCTGTCGGATGATAAGTTATGTGCCCGTGGCCGGGTGGAATCGATTTGTGTAAAGGATGGGAAATTGACCCGGGGGGAATTATTCGATGAAATCTTTGCCGATTATTTGAAATAATTTTGAAAAAAAAACAGCATTTTGTTTGGAGTGAAAGAAAAAAGCACTACTTTTGTACCCGCAATCGAACAAGATCGCACGGGCGCTTAGCTCAGTTGGTTCAGAGCATCTGGTTTACACCCAGAGGGTCGGGGGTTCGAATCCCTCAGCGCCCACAAAAGGAAGTCAA